>SLOW01000134.1 GCA_007132315.1 Opitutales bacterium | reverse complement strand
TAGGCGGGTCAGAAGCACAAGGACGATCACAGTCAGATAGGGCCCCGCCGCCCGAAACACGGAAAGGCCGCCTGGAACAGCAACCGCTTTCTCGCCGCCCGCCTTATCGGAGCGCCCGAAGAAAACCATTGCTCCAACGAATATCAAGCCGCCGATAAACGCTCCGCCAAGAGTCGGCAATTCCGGGCCGATGTAACGGGAAATCAGAAAAAAAGGCACAAGAAAAGCGACCGCTGCGAGCAGCGCCCATTTCCACATCGAGGTGCCGGATATGTCCGGGCCGCTCCTTCGGATCAGGTAGGCCAGGACGGCGAGCATCACCCAACCGAGAAGGCTATGGTAGATCCCGGTGGCGCGGGAAATATCGAGCGGCAGCAGACCTGTGGCTTGAACCTGCGGAATTACCGGAGTCCCCACGGCACCGAATGAGACGCCCACGGCGTGGCCGACCAGTGCCAGGGTCACCGCTTCCAATGGTTTGAACCCGGCGCTGACAAGAAAAGGAGCTGCCAGGGCGATCGGCGTGCCGAAGCCGGCGGCGCCCTCCATGAAGAGAGCGAAAAACCAGGCGACCAGCAGGGCGGTCAAACGTCGATCGCTCGAGAGCTTTCCCATCGCTTCGCAAAGAACGTCGATTCCGCCGGTGACTCTTTGCAGGTTATAAATGCAGATGGCCGGTCCGATAATCCAGAGAATCGTAACCGTGGTGAAAACAGCCTCCATCCCCGCTCCGCCGGTCGCGCCAAGAGCTCCGAGGTTCGGATAAACCTGACGACCATAGCCGAAGACCGCCACGGCGAGTCCGAGCGCCGTCAAGAGCGCAACGGCACCGGCGCGTGTGGCGGGCCAGTGAAAGAACACCATGAGAACGACCACCAGCAACAAAGGAGACGCTGCCAGCAAGGCCGGAACTATTTCCGATAGCACCATTGCCTGACGATCAACTGATTGTCTAAGGGCAGGCTCAAGAATCAATTCAAATCGGACTCCCGAACGCCCGCCTCGCCATCAATTTTGCGATCCCGTCCCTCGAAGTGCCAAGCAAGAAGAGTTCCGGCCTTGCCGCCTGACAACACATCCTCCAATCATCGTGTCCACTCTCGCATTCGGCGCAACCGGCGACCCGTCGGAAAATCGTTCAAGGCACACGAATGAACCGCAATCGATAAAAGGTATCCTCATCGGCGGAGATTCTGATTTCTTCCCTGTGCTGATCCAGCATCCCCGTCTGCGGACCCGAGACCTCCAACGGGCTCCAGGCTGTCAGATCACCCGAATTTTCCACCTTAATCGTAACGTCGTTTCTGCGCGTATCTCGAACATAGCGAATTTCAGGGCCGGACGGCCCGGACACGATCGCGAACGGCGAGCCGCCGGCTTCGGGATGCACGCCCATAGCGTACTGTGCGAGCAGCGGAAGCGTGGCGCCGGAAATCACGTGCCTGCCGGAAAAGGTCGAGAGGTTGAGGTCCAGGTGGCGGGACTGCCACCCCTCGAAATAAGTGTCGAGGCCCGGCAGGGTCGCCTCGCTGATTCCGGCAATGGCGATCGAACCGGTCGCGTCGTAACTCACGCTGCCAGCCAGGTTCAGTGCGCCTTCGGTTCCTCGGATCTCGAGAGTCAACTCACGCACCTGATCGTCCGGGAAGGGCCCCCACTTCACCTTGCTTGTGTGGCGATCGAAAACACCCTCGTGGCTGATCGACGATGGATAAACTCCGAACGGAAGGGCCTCTTCCACACCATAGGCGCTTGTTCCGGCCGGCGGGGCGACCGTAATGACAATCCCGCCGGGTGTTCCGCCCGATTCCGCCCGCGAGGCGTTTCCCGGCAGCGATCCAGGCAAGGCGACCAAGCCCATACAAACGGCCGTCGCGATAAGGATAGGGTGATTTGCACGTCGGGCTTTCATCAATCGAAGATCCTTCCTGTGTACCTGATTATGAATTCGGGGTAGAGCCCGATTCCGTCGGGCGGATCCGTGGTGCTCGTCGTCACGGGAGAGCCGCTCGTATAGACGCCGTTGAACGCTCCCACGGATTGCGCCTCGAAAAGGTCCTCCGGCGAGTTCACCGCCGTGTGTTGATCGCCGTCGTGCAGAAAGCCAAACGAAAAGGCGCCCTCGATTTCAACCACATCGAAATAGGCCACTTGCCTGGCGGAGTTTCCATTGGCGTCTATAACCGTCAACTGAACCCACCGGCGCTCGGCTTCAATCGGAAAGGCCAAAACGACCGTCTCTCCCTCGGCGAACATGCCTCCATCCGTGTTCCACGAGTAATGCTCGATGTCGAAGCCGCCGGCGCCGCTGAGTCCTTCGCCGTCGAATTCGATTTCAAGCGAGTTCCCGCTCAAATTCATGTTTCTGGAGGGAGCCACGGTCTCCGCCAAACGGATACCGGCTGCAACCGTGTAGTCGCGCCCAGGCGAGTCCGGGTCTACATACTCCAGGGAATTGCCGGAATCGTCGCGATCCGCCGCGAAGGTGAACAACATGCCGGGGATCGGAGAATGCGGTGAAGGGGCCATGGCCACCCCGGCGCCGGTGAAAGTCCCGCTGGCCTGGGAGGTCGTGCCCGCGGTCCCCCGGGGAACGACTTCCTCGATGCTGAAGAGGGCGCTGGCGGCGATCCAGTCCGTATTCGCCGGAAAGATTTCGGCCGTACTGAACGTGGAATCGAAAAACACCGTCTGGACCACACCCGGCGTGGGAGGAAACGCCTCGTCCTTCAGGAACCTAAAACTGGAGGTCGCGCTGCAATTGACCGAAAACTGGCGCGTGGCGAATTGCTCGGGATCGTCGCTGTTCTCCGCCCGCAGGACGACCACGCCGCTCCCGGCCGGTGGAGAATAAACCGCCTCGAACGGCCCCGCTTCCTCCAACATACCCCCGCCTTCCACGATGGACCAGGTCACCGAGGACACCGTATCGGGAACTTCGCCCTCCGGCCATTGGACCGTGAAGTCCTGCGGGCTTCCCTGTGCGAGGCAACTCACGAAGGGATGTATGATGAATCCGCCGGCATGAATGGACACACTGGATTCACGGACCGGAGCGAGTTCGTGACCGCGCAGACATTCTTCCGTCGTGCTGCGAAACGTGACCCGCAGCGGGTAGGCATCGTTCGATTCGGGGGTGGAGGGGATTTCGAGCAAATAGACCTCACCCTCCTCGAATTTCGCCACGACGTCCCCGATGTCCGCGCCATGGGCATCCGTCACCTCCCACTCGATAAATTCGAGTCCCTGGGAACGGGCGTTGGTCATGGTCGCTCTGATTTCGAGATCCGTTTCTCCGGGAGAAATACTTCCGGGATGTTCGATGAGGAGGGGATTGAGCGGGCGTATTTCGTAGTCGACAAAACGCTGGATCGTCTTGCCCCCGAAGTGCTCCGGTCTGGCCCTCACGCCGATCGCGACCGGTCCGGTCTCTCCGGCATAAGTTTCCGATTCGGCATTGAGCCTGACCTCGCTTCCGATGATAGGTGCGGTCTCTCCCAATCCATCTCTGCGGGCCGTAGCCAGCAGAGGCCCATCCTCGATTTCAACGGCGATCAGCTCCTCCGTGTTATCAATGGATCCGGTGGCGATCTCGATATTCGACCAGGTAAACTCCGGCACCCATTCCCCTTCGATGGCAACCCCTGTGGGTGAAAAGGTCACCTGCCCCGTGGGGACATCCACCTCGAACGAGGACAGGACGTCGGGGATATTCACGCCTTGCAGGACGTCCGGCAAAAAAGACTTTTCCGCCCCATAGGTAACCGGCCGGCTGACCACGGAGGCGAGTGCGCTGATTCGCGCCGATGAATCGCAGTCGTCCTCCACAATATAATCCCGGTCCAACCGCACGGACATGGCGGCGAAACGGTGCGGCAGAACGCCTTGATTGTAAAAGTTGATGAGCTTGACGATGTCCTTGAACCAACTGACGTGAGTCATCGCCCGCTTGGCCGCCCTGAGATCGTCTCGCCTCGCGCCGATCATGTCCGCGTCGGCTTCAAACTCGGCTTCCATATTTTCGAGAACGTTGTCGAGGGAATCCAAACGGTCGCCCAGCGTGCCGAGGGGATCCTCGATCATTTCCAGCGCCTCCAAAGTCCGCTCGGCAGTCGCCTGTTGTTCCATCTTGCGGGCCAGATCGACGCCAGAGTCGATCTCGACCTGGTGGGAGTGAACCGGGTCGGAGGCGACGGCGGCCGACGCGATGGACAGCGTATCCGGCGCATCCAGTGTTGGAAGGGGCGTGCCGGCGGTTCGTTTGTGCAGAATCCGCTCCGCGAGATCCCAATCAAGGGGCTCGCCTTCCAGCGATGGGGCGCTTCCGTTCAACAGGGCGTCCAGGTTGTTCCCGACGGCGGGTCCCTTGATTTCGTGCAGCAAGGCGTCAAGGGGAAGGACGGCATCGGGAACCTCGTCGATCGGCTCGTCGAGCAGCGCGGCGATATCGGCCTCGACCGTTTGCCCGAAGTTTTCGATCCAGTTCACGACGGAATCGCGGGTTGTCTGGAACGCGTCGGGCGCTTCCGGCAGTTCCCGGAGTTCGATCGGTCCGGCAATCCAGAAATCGGATCCGTCGGTCAATCGGAATGTGAGCCGGCCGCCGCCGGTCAACTCGTACGGGTTGAGAGGAACAAACAGCGCCGGCCGTCCCTCTTCCGTGGAAGTCAGGTGGGCGGCGAACTCGCCCGCATGGCCGGTCACGGTAAAATCGACCGATACCGTTTCCGGATCGACCGGAAGACCGAAGATTTCGACGACGTCCAGCGGTTTCGGGGCAAGATCGGCCAGACCGACGAAGGTTTCGCCCGCGGGATCCGGAACCCATCCCGAGGGCGCCGGAGCACCCGGAATTTCCCGGTACTCCTCGCCGCTCCGCCAAAGATAAACCGCCTGACGCATGAATTGCTCGGAAACGGGATTTCCATCCTGCCAGTCAGTCCCGTTTTGCCAGGCGCTCACATAAGCCGTCATCTCCTCCAGGGTGATCCGTCCGTCACCATGTGTAT
>SLOW01000365.1 GCA_007132315.1 Opitutales bacterium | reverse complement strand
GGCTTTCAGCCGGAGGGATGGCGGTTGAGGCGGCTTCTCCATGGCATGCCTTGGAAGTGACTGAAGCCCCGGCGGAAACGTGCTACTGACGTTGTCCGGTTGATCCGTCGGATCAGGGGTTCAATTCCCGCAGCCAGAAGGTCAGCGTCTTCTCTGTTTCTTCGGCGTCGTCGAGGTCGCGCCAGGGAAAGTGAGCTTGGAGGTGGGGCTGCTCGCGGTAACCGCGGCTTTGCCAGAAGGGGTCGAGGGGACGGTAGTTTGTCGGGCGGCGCGGGTGGTAGGCGGGGCGTTCGACGGCGCAAAAGGCGGTGTAGCGGAAGTTGCCGAGGCTTCTGGCGTGGGCTTCGCGTTGGTCGAAAAAGCGTCTGCCGATTCCGCGCCCGCGGAATTCCGGGAGGAGCACGGATTCGGCGAGATAGAAGACATCGCCGGTATCGATTCCCGCGTATTCGAAGGGTTGGCGGAAGGCGGCGTCTTCATCGGACAACGGCACGCAGGTGGATGCGCCGACGATATCGCTCCCGGAACGCACCAGCACGGCCAAGCTATGCGGGGAGTCGATGCAGGTTTGCAGGTATTGCCGTTCGTAGTCGCGGTCGCCGTCGTACAGGTAGGGGAAATCCCGGAAAACCCGAATACGCAACGCAGCCAGATCGTCGAGGTAAGGCGCGATGTCGGGACCGCGGATCGGAAGGATCTCAATGCTGGGTTCGTCTCGCATTGTCTTTGCAGCGCAGGCCTTAAATCCAAGATCTGAAAATCAAGGCGTATCCGCGAGCACGGTCAGTTTCAGGAATCGTCGGGTTTGGCCGGTCAGCGGCACGGTGTCGCGGTGGGTGTGGGTGATGGTGCCGTTGCCGTGAACGGTTTCGCTGACCGGAATGCCGATGTCCTCGGCCCACGAAACGAGGTCCGAGGACGCGTCGATCCGATAGGTGATACTCTCGATATTCTGTGGCTGAGTGTAAGTGAGTGTCGGATACACCTCGTCATCAATGGTCGTCGTTCCGGGTGTGGGCAGGCGATTCCGGTTTTGTTCGTGCGGGTCGCCGGCGAGGGCGAAGACGAGCAGGTTCGGCACGCCGTCTCCGGCGGGATCGGCGTTCGGCCCGGAGGTGGCGGGTCGATCGATTTCCTCGGGAGTGAAGTGCCGCTCCTGCCATTGGGCGAAGGTTGCCGGTGGTGTTGGAACGGGAATGGCGTCCCACGCGAGGGCGTAGGCCACGCCTTCCATGGTGGGATCGTCGATGACGTCGATTCGCAAAGCGTATTCGCCCACCGGCAGGTTCACGAGGTAGAGGTGTTGCACGTTATTGACCGGATCGGCGCTGATCTGGACTTCGTCGCCGAGGGTGAAGCCGTCGGACTCGAAGAGGCGCAGTTCCAGCCGGGCGACCAGGGGCTCGGCGTTTTGGAAGTCGGATCCTTCGAGATCGAACAGGCGATGCCAGGCGAGGTTGGCGGTGAAGGTTTCCTGCTCGGCGTCCAGGGAAAGAAAATACACGGCGGAATCGCCGGATGCGGTGTCGCCGAGGTGCCAGCCGGAAGGCGCGGCGAAGGTGTCGGGGGAAGGCGTGTGTTCGCCTCCGGTCAGAATGCGGTGGCTGTGGTAAACGTTGAGCCGACCGGCGCCAAAAACCTCGTCAATGGGTTTGTTGTCGTGGCGCGTCCATTCCGGGAAGGGGGATTTGGTTGCTCCGGCCATAAGGACCGACTTGATCACCTGCGGGTGGTGACGCGCGTTCTCCAGCCCCGGCGTGCGGTCGGCTTCCTCCAGCAACAGGGCTGCGGCGGCGGAAACGATCGGGGCGGGATTCGACATGCCGAGGTCCTCGGGCGCCACCAAATCCGGTTTGACGCGGCCGGGTTCGTCGAATCGTGTGCCCCCGCGGTTGTGATCTCCGTTGACGCGCCCGACCGCAAGCGTGTTGTAGCCATGGGACATGAGCCCGCGCAGTTCGAAAGAAGAAACATTATGCATGCCGGTGACGGCCAGAAATCCGTCTCGTGTGATCGTGTAGTCGAGGCGACGGTTGGCTTCGATTTCCATTGCCTGATCCGGAAATCCGCCCGTCCAACTGTGATTTTGTATCCGACTTGTTTCGACAACGGGTCGTTCGTCTCCGGTCACTCGCAGGAATCCTCCTCCCATCCAGTTGTTCGTCTGATAAATATGAATTGTCTCGATTCCCGGAGCCATGGAGAACGTGTTGCCGAAGAAAAGAAGCCCGGTAATGGTCGCATGTTCGGAAACCCCGGTTTCGCCGGAAAGGAATTCTATGGATTTTCCGGAAAAATCCATGTTGTTGGGGTCGGGACCGTAGTGGTTTCCCACCAAAGATTCCACCATGCTGACCTGGATCCCTTGTCCGGTGGGAATGTTCTCTCCAAGCTCCGCCGCGATCCGAGGCCACCCGACGGCCTCCCTGTAAAGCGCCGAAAGGTGCGGTGCGGAGAGCAGTAATAGCGAAACCGCAATCGATAGAGGAATGAATACCGAGGGGAAGATTTTCCGGTGCATGATGTCTTGGGGCTACCGAAGATGAAATGGAATGACAAAGGAATAAGGTTGCCGGATAGGGGTAGGGACGACGCAAATCAATGCGTCGTCCCTACCCCTATCGGCGGAATCCTGCTTGACGTATGCTTGATACCGAATACGGTATTATATGTGCATCTTGTTCTTGACACCAATGTGCTGGTGGCGGCGCTACGTTCAAAACAGGGCGCTTCCAATAAGTTATTGCGTATCATTGCGTCAGGACGTGCCAGTATTGCGGTGTCCGTGGCGTTGGTCCTGGAATATGAAGATGTTCTTCAACGCCCTCACCAAGTTCCGGGATTTCCTCCGGGCGACGTTTCCAGATTTATTGACGCTATCTGCGCGGTGGCCACACATCAGGAGATATTCTATACTTGGAGGCCCAGGATTCCCGACCCGGATGATGAAATCGTCCTGGAGTTGGCCGTGGCGTCTGGAGCTTCACACATCGTGACCCACAACCTGCGCCATTTCAAAATAGCAAAGAAATTTGGAATTCGTGTCGTAAGTCCATCAGAACTACTTAAGGAGATATAAGTTATGTCCACGTTAAGCCTCAGATTGCCCGATTCGATTCATCGGGAACTCAAGGAACTCGCGAAGAAAGAGGGAGTATCCATCAATCACTTTATTTCTCTGGCCGTTGCGGAGAAGGTTTCTGCATTGAGAACGGTTGATTATCTGATACACCGAGCGGCGAGGGCGAATTCGACGGATCTGCTATCTATCTTGGATCAGGCTCCCGATGTGGAACCCGAAGACCACGACCGGATTCGTAAATGATCGGCATTCTGTTCTGGATCCGAGTTCCCGTTGATCGTGGAAAAGTCCATACGCCAGACGAAGGACCGGAGGAACAACGAAAGACACGAAAAAAAGGCGGCGTCCCGAGTCCACGCCCTCCAGTAAATCTTGCCCCTCGCTGTTTCCAGCGGAGTCGCTTTCGTATCATCCGGGAAAGCAAAAAGGACTCATGCCGTTTCGACAAGCTCAAGGCCCTGAGCCTGCCGCAGGGCAAAGACCCGGAGACCCAAAGAAGTCTTGGATCGCCTTTTCAATCCGGTGGCCTGTTTTCCCGTCCATCGGAGGCGCTTAAGGGTAGAGCCAATCTCGATCCTCGGTTTAGCCGGTGTTACGTTTCTTCATTTTGGGGTCTTTGGGTTTCTCACAAGGCGCTTAGGCACAAAGGAACGCTTCGAGTGCTTTGAGCCTCGGGGAAAAATCTACAGATTTACTCACATTTTCGTGACCGGATCACAAAATTGAGACGAGGCAGGGTGTCGGGAATTGCGGTAGTGTCCTGGGCGTATGAAAACGCTTCTTCTCATTCATTCCAGCGGTCGCATCACGCGTTCCATCACTCGCAGACTCGGCAAGCGATTCGCTGAAAAGTGGCTGGAACACAATCGGGACTCCCGCGTTGTCGAACGTGATCTCACCGCCTATCCTCCGCCCTTTGTCAACGAGTCGTGGATCTCGGCCGCCTTTGCCGAGTCCCAACCACGGAAAACTCCAGAGGCGTTGCGGGTCAGTGAAACACTGATCGAAGAAATACTTCAGGCGGACCTCATCGTGCTCGGGGCCCCCATGTACAATTTCGGCATTCCCGCGCAGTTGAAAGCTTACCTCGACCAGATCGTGCGGCCCGGGCGTACCTTCGCATTCGAGTCCGGGACTCCGGAGCCTTACCGCCCCCTAATTCCGAGCAGGCCTGTGGTTGTTATTACGCCGGCGGGGGACGGCGATTTGCATCCCGGCGGTCCACTGGCCCACATGAATCATCTCGAACCCTACTTGATCACCGCCCTCGGGTTCAACGGGTTGACCGATCTTCATTTCATCCGCGCCGGATACGACGAATTCCAGGACGATCGCGCCAAACGTTCTCTCGCGACGGCCGAATCGGAAGTGGATGCGATGGTCGAAATGTTGTCCAGGGTGGAAGTGGTTTCCGATATCTGAGGCTTGAAAAAGCACCGAGGGGGTGACAGGGTGAACGAAATTGCGGGCCTCATGAGCACACAAAAAGACTACACCCAGCCCTACGACCGCCTGCGCGACAATTGTCCGGTAAAAGCTGCCATAGACGTGATTCGGGGTCGGTGGAAACCGGCTATCCTGTGTGAACTCGCCGGCGGCACGAAACGGTACTGCGACCTGCAGAGCGCATTGCCGGAAGTGACGGCACAGGCGCTAACTGTACAGCTGCGGCAATTGGAGGCGGACGGGGTGGTGGCGCGTACCGTTTATCCCGAAGTGCCGGCCAGGGTCGAATACGCCCTGACCAATTTGGGTCGGGACCTGTCGACGGTGATGGATGAACTGGAGATCTGGGGTATCCGTTACCAGGAAGCTCAGGAGCGCTTGAGAGCGGCGGCTGTTGACGCCGTCCACGCAGTACGACACTGGTGCATGCACTGTTGAGACCTACACGCGCGGTAAACAAAGCGTCACTCGCGGCGCATCCCCGCAGG
>SLOW01000013.1 GCA_007132315.1 Opitutales bacterium | reverse complement strand
GCGGGTTTCGCAAACCCGGTATCCCAGGGCCGTGCGAAGGAATCGTAACCCGGCGCCATCGCTTCATAAACCTCCAAGTCGGCGTCCCGGAACTTTCCCAGCAGGTACAGGAAAGCCCGAACATGGCGGCCGGTATCGTTCTCGATCTCCTGAGGCAGCAGTTCCTCCAGCATTGCCTCATCCACGCGCTGGGGCTCGCGATAACGCGGGCCGCCATGCACGACGCGATAACCGATCGCGCCGACGGCACTGTCGCCGGCTTTTTGCTCCAGCAACTCGACCAACTGCGAAACGCAGGCCACGTGGTTGGGCGCGTCAATCCTGCGCTCGTCGCTCTGGTTCGCGCGAACGTCCGTGAGCGACAGCCCGGCGTCGGGCAATCCGATGCGCTCGAACTTGCCGGTCAGAATCGGTGCGAGCGATTCGCCCGCCTTGAAGAGCGTGAATCGAAGGCTCGACGAGCCGCTATTGATGGCCAGGACAGAAAACGGCTTGCGGGCTGCCTCCACGATTCTGGCGTGGGTGGCCAACTCCGCTGGGCTTCCTGAATCGCTCAATTGATGATTGTTGGACATGTCGGGTTTTTACCTTTTCCGTGAACGATGATTTTATGGTCGCAGCGGTTCGATCGAGGGCATCCCACCCGCTTGATTGCTCCGCCGGACTGGTCCGGACCGACCGGCATACACGGAGAGAGCGACAGCCATTAAGATAAACGCCACGCCGCCCCCCTGCAACGCGTTGAAGCGTTCTCCAAAGAGACTGATGGCGATCAACAGTCCGAACACCGGGACCAGGAACAAATACAACGAAAGGCGGCCGGTTTCGGATCGTTGCAACAGCCAGAACCAAAGCCAGGTGCTCATCGCGGTGCCGGCCAGCGCCAGAAAGAGCAGGAGACCGACAAAACCGCCCGTCCACGCAATCGTCTCCCGCGGCTCAAACACCGCTGACAAACCGAGCAGAACGACGCTTCCGGCGACCAGTTGCCATCCGGTCAGCGCCATGAGATCTTTGCCGGGGCGAAGCCTTTTCACGGCCACGCTGGCCACGGCCGCGCTGGCCGAGGCTCCCAGTGCCAGCATTGCGCCGAGTAGAGGATGTCCGCTTTGCTCGCGCAACGAGGGCAAAGCCAGAAGAGTTACACCGGCCAATCCCAATCCCAGCGCCAGCCCCTTGCTCCACCCGATTCTTTCGCTGAGAAACAGGGCCGCCAGCACGACGATGATGAGCGGTTGGGTGTTGCCCAATACGGAACCGATACCCGCGCCGGTATAGGCCGGGCTCGCGAACATGGCCCCGAAGGTCAACGTGGTGGCCACCAATCCCAACGGCAGGATCCACCGGACCAGGCGCGCCTCCGGCCATAGCGGTTCTCGACGAATCACCAGCACGAGGAGGAGCGCCAGGCCGCCCACGAGCGTGCGCAATCCCCCAAACCGCAACGACGGCGCGAACTCCAGGCCGGTTTTGATCGCCGGATAACACGCGGCCATCGGCGTGATCACCACGAGCATCAACCACGCTTGCCGAGCGGGCGAGAGCGGGACTTCACGGAAATGGCGATCATCTTTCATCTTTGCCAGCTTCCTTCATCTGTTTGCCGGGAGATATCAGCCGGAATCCTTATGCTCCGGCTGGCCCTCGGAGGGGCGTGTTCTGAGGAAGAAAAACTCCGCAATCAGGATCGCCGCCATGACGGCTGCCGCCACGATGAGGACCAATGGATCCGAGGCGATTTTTGCCCAGAGAAAGCCGCCGAGGACGATCAGATCCAGAACAATTGCCATGACCGGAATCACTGGATTGGCACCCACCTCTTTTCTCAGGTGGCGCAGCACCCCCCAGTGAATGGCAATGTCCATGATCAGATAAAAGATAATGCCCAGCGCCGCGATACGGGACAAGTCGAAGAATGCCGTCAGCAGCAATCCCAGCACGATCGTATAGACCAGCGCATGCTTCTGAATGCTGCCTGGCATGTGGAAGTGGCGGTGGGGAACCAGCTTCATCTCGGTCAGCATGGCCAGCATGCGTGACACCGCGAAAATGCTGGCAATGATGCCACCCGAGGTGGCCAGCATGGCCAGGATGACCGTAAACCAAACCGCGTATTCTCCCAGTGCCGGCCGGGCCGCTGCGGCCAGCGAGTAGTCGCGCGTTTCGATGATCTCCCCCAGCGACAGGTTGCTGGAGACCGCAAAGCCCACCAGCGCATAGATCACCACACAAAGGGCGATTGAGATCATAATGGCTCTGCCCAGGTTCCGGTGCGGGTTTTTCAGTTCCGAACCGCTGTTGGTGATGGTGGTAAACCCTTTAAAGGCCAGAATGCCGAGCGCCGTGGCTCCGAGAAAACCGATCAGTGATGCACCGGGATCCGCGACCGAGAAATTTACTTCCACCGAGTCCGCCACCAGCACCCCGACCACGCCAAACAACACGATGCCGCCGATCTTGATGAAACCGAGCACCGAGGCGACTCCCTGAATCCAACGATTGACGGACAGATTGAGCAGAAAGGCCGCCAGCAACAGTCCCACCCCCAGCACGGGAACCAGCACGCTGCTGTCATCGATTTCAAACAATTGCAGAGTGTAGGATCCAAAGGTCCGCGCCAGAAAGCTCTGGGCGATCACCATGGAAAAATACATCAACAGGGCATGGAAGGCGGTGGTCAGGGTTCGGCCGTACGCTTTTTCCAGATACATGCCGATTCCGCCGGCGGACGGGTAGGCATTGGACAATTTGACGTAGGAGTAGGCGCTGAACGAGACGATCAGCGCGGCGGAAAGGAACGCCAGAGGAAACAGGCTTCCCGTCATCTCCGCCATCTGGCCAGTCAGCGCGAAAATCCCCGCGCCGATCATCACGCCGGTCCCCAAGGCAATCGCACCGATCAGCGAGAGGCTGTCCGCCTGGTATTTCGAAGTTCTGTCGGACGTATTTTCCATGCGGCTGCTGAGTTATTTCCCCATGCGGAGAGAGAGATTATAGATTCCCGCGATCAACACTCCCGCGAACCAGCCCAAGCTGAACGGTTCGACCGAAACCGTAAACTCGAACTACCGACATCCCCGACACGCCTTCAAGCTTCCCCAGCGAGGCGGCGACGGATGACAGGACGTCGGTTCGCATGTATGCTTTGATTTCTTTCATTGTGCAAAATAGCCGGCACCGCAGACCTCGCAAGCCAACAGGCGTTGCTGTGTTTATGGCTCGTTCTTGATTTAAACGTTCCTTGAACGGCGATCCCTCAGAAAATGCCTGGAAATCCGGCGGGCTTACGGCCGCGGTCATTTATTTTTTCCGGTTGTTACGTTCATATTCGTCATGAACTGCGGTAGGCATTGCCCCGGCGCATTTGTTGTCGAAACCTGCCCGGATCTTGAGTTTATCGAATGGCGTGCTTGATCCGCCCTTGGGTCTGTAATAATTTTTGAAATGACATGACGGCGCTGTTTCGAACCGGCTTTCAGGGGTCAGCGCCCACCGGTCCGAAGAGCCATTTTCCTTATAAATAAGCGTAAAGGAGGTAACTTATGAAATCCCGGAGTAAAACCCTGACCATCTGTTCGGTTTCGAAATAGAGAGAATGGAGGTAGATGAGAATATCACACTTTATTTCGCCCCTGACTCTGTTCGCCGAAACTACACACTTTCGTCATCGGAAGACCTGGAGGTTTGGAAGCCGGTCGCCGGTCAAGAATCGATACCGAGCGGCAGCGGGCCGTTTATCGACGATCCCGGTGAAAGCAAGGACAAGCTCTTCTACCGTATAGAGGCTGAAATCGATTGATCCCAGCTCAAAGCCACTCGACCGTGCGACAAAAACCACACTCGAAATCGACCCGCAGGGGATCGGGATCCAGAGGGCCAGGCCATCAAACTTGCCGCTCAAATCGGGGAGGACCTTCGTGGTGGCTTTGGCGGCGGCGGCTTTTCATGGACCGAGAGTCTGCATGGAAAAGGGCGCCATTGTTGTCAGGTCATTGTAAAACACAAACGGAAGGCAGGTTATGAGACTATCAATTGGAGACGGATGGAATCCCTATCTGGCCGGGGCCATGGTCGGAATCGTGGCCATTCTGTCAGTGGTCATCACCGGACAGTTTCTCGGTGCGTCGACGAGCTTTGTGCGTGCGGCGGGAGCGGTGGAGCAAATCTTCGCGCCGGAGCTTGTCGCGCAGAGCGAATACTACCAGTCTGTCGGCCTGCGGCTCGACTGGCAGATCATGCTTCTCGTCGGACTCCTCGCCGGAGCCGCAGCGGCCGCGTGGAGCGACCGCTCTTTCAAATCGGAAGGTGTTCCGCCGATGTGGGCCGGCCGTTTTGGCGACAATGTTTGGAAACGCGGGGCGGTCGCCTTTGTCGGCGGGGCCTTCGCCATGTTTGGCGCACGGTTGGCCGACGGCTGTCCGAGCGGGCACGGCCTCAGCGGGCTGATGCAGCTTTCTCTCAGCGGGTTTATTTCGCTCGCCTGCTTTTTCGCGGGGGGGCTTATCGTCGCGAATCTCATTTATGGAGGAAAACGGTCATGAAACTGCTCATTATGGGATTTCTCACCGGCCTCGCTTTCGGTTTTCTTCTCCAAAAGGGGAGGGTGCTGCGCTACGAAAAGCAACTGGGCGCGTTGCGCCTCATCGACATGACCATCTTCAAGTTCATGCTCTCGGCCATTCTTACGGGAATGGTCGGTCTCTATCTCTTGCATGACATCGGGATGGTCTCGATGAGCATCAAGCAGACCATCCTCGGAGCGAACATAGTCGGAGGTCTGCTTTTCGGAATCGGCTGGGGACTTCTCGGGCTCTGTCCGGGCACCGCCGTCGGTGCGCTCGGGGAGGGGCGGTGGCACGCGGCGTTCGGTATTGTCGGAATGCTCGCGGGGGCGTCGCTCTACAATGCCTTTTACCCTGCCTTGAAGACTAGCCCGACTTTCTCAACTGGAGCCCGATTTTCACGTAAGTCGTTGATAAGCGACCATAGGTCTCCACTACAAGGTTTCTGTTTTCGATTCGATTTTCGGT
>SLOW01000253.1 GCA_007132315.1 Opitutales bacterium | reverse complement strand
TGCGCACATTTTTGATGCTGGTGAAATCCACCTTCATCATCATCGGGTAGATCATCAGCCAGATCAGGACGGCGATCGGAATCGACACTTGAGCGTATTCGAATCGGCTCAGAAATTGAGGGACTCCGGGAAGAAACTTTCCGATTAGAACACCCGCTACCATGCACAGAGCCACCCAAATGGTGAGGTTCTTCTCAAAAAAACTGATTCCGGCATGTTTGTTTTTCTTCATAACTCCAACACTCCAATCCTCCAACATTCCCGTATTCCCGCACTCCAGTTTTCTTGATTAGTGGCAGCCGCAGCTCGGGCCGCAGTCGCCGCCGGCCTCGGAATTTCCGTTTTCTGCTTTCATCAGCCCGTAACCGCCGAGGATGACGCGGCGGATCGGTTCGCCGGTTTCGGGGTGCTTCGTCAGCGGCGCGTCTTTCATGCTCTGCTGAATTTCGTAGAACTTGGGCTCTTCGTTTTCGTTGGATGGAATGGTTTCGTAAACGTAGGTGGTCATGGTTGTGTTTTTGGATGGGTTATTGGGTTGGGAGGGTGACCGGCGAGTTCGCGCAGGCCGTCGGTGCCGGTGGGTTCGGCGGGACTCCAGGGGATCAGGTAAACGGGTTTGCCCGGGTTTTCCTCGACGACTTCGTGAATGTAAGGGTTTTCCGCCCGGCCGCGAGCGGCCAGAAGCGGTTCCCGCGTGTCGGCGGCGGCCAGGCTTTGATTGACGATCCAGGCGTGGGGTTCGATTTCCGCGCGGCGGAGGTCGGCCTGGAGGGCGGCGGCTTCGTGCACGGGAGTGGCTTCGGGCAGGGTGACGAGGAGCACGTGGGTGAAGTCGGGGTCCCGCAGGCGGGGCAGAAGTTTTTCGACATCCTCGGCATGTTGGGTCGAACGTGTTTGGCGTCCCAGTTCCCGGTGATACGATTGGGTGGCGTCGAGAAGCAGCAGAGTGTGGCCGGTGGGCGCGGTGTCGAGCACCACAAACTCATCCTCGCCTTTCGCGACGGTGCGCGCGAAGGCGCGGAATACAGCGATCTCTTCGGTGCAGGGCGATCGCAGGTCCTCCTCCAGGAGGGCTCGATTCTCCGCGTCCATATCGGCGCCCTGAGTGGCGAGCACTTCTTCCATATAAGCGGCGGTTTCGGCTTTCGGATCGATGCGTTCGACGGTGAGCGGGATGTCCGCTTTATCGCCCACGGCATCCGCGATGTGGGCGGACGGGTCGGTGGTGGAGAGGCGCACCTTGGCGCCGCTGTCGGCGAGAGCGAGGGCCAGGGCCGCCGCGACGGTGGTCTTGCCGACGCCGCCTTTGCCCATGGTCATGATCACACCGCGCCCGGCCGGCGCGAGCTGATCGGCCAATCGGCCGAGCTCGGGCAGGTCCGGAACGGGGGCGGGGGTTGTTTCGACGGCTGCTGGCGCTTGGGCTTTCGCGCCCTGATAAAACGCGCGCAGGCTGTCCGCGCCCATCAGGTTGCCGGGAATGAGCGGGGTGCGGAAGAGCGGCAGCGAGTCGATGAAGGCGGCTTCGGTTGCCATGGCGGCGTTTTGTCGCTCCAGCCAGCGCTTCGCGACCGGATCGTCACGATGAGTCTCGTCCGGCGCGTACCAACCGTTGAGAATGAGGCTCTGGTTCTTGATTCCGAGATCGGTGAATTCCTTCCAGGTCCGGCGGGCTTCTTTCAACGGGCTTTTGTTCGCGCGGCTGACGAGAAAGACGGCGGTGCGGCGGGCGTCTTTAAGCACCTCGACGGCTTCGGCGTAGGCCTGACGCTGCTTCTCCAGTCCGGCAAGCGGCCCGAGGCAGGAATTGCCGCTGGTGTTGTCGTCGAGAAAATTCGTCCACGCCTGCGAGAGCGCCATGAGACGAAGCGTGTGGCCGGTGGGGGCGGTGTCGAAGACGATGACGTCGAACTCGCCGGTGGCGTCGTCGCCGAGGTAGCCGGTGAATTCATCGAAGGCGGCGATCTCCATGGTGCAGGCGCCGGAGAGTTGTTCTTCCATTGCTTTGAGGGCGGCTTCCGGCAGAACCCCGCGCATCGGCCCCACGACTTTTTCGCGGTACTCGGAGGCCACCGCCTCGGGATCGATGTTGAGGGCGGAAAGCCCGTCGCACCCGGGAACCGGTCGCGGCTCGCGGCTCAATTCCAGTCCGAGGACTTCGTCCAGGTTGGATGCCGGATCGGTGCTGATGAGAAGCACCCGTTTGCCGGCGTCTGCCAGCGCGAGCGCGGTGGAGGATGCTATCGAGGTTTTGCCCACGCCGCCCTTGCCGGTGAAGAAATAATAGCGCGCCGGACTGTCGAGCAGGTCGCGGATGGCGCGAGGGTGTTGTTGGCTGGTTGCGTTCATATCGGTCGGTCTTCTCTCAAGCGGTATTCGCTTCGGATTCGCGGGCGCGCTCGACGAAGGCGCCGCGTTCGGCGGTTTCGGGGTAGCGTCCTTTGATTTCCAGGACGCCGTCCACGAAGATTAGAGGGAGAACTTCCACGCCCTCCTGTTCGAGAATGGCGCGCACTTTCCGGTTCTGGGCGAAGGCGACCGGCTCCTGAGCCAGGTTGTGGCGTTCCACTTTTACCCCGAAGGTCTCCAGTTGCGACAGCATGCCGGCAAAGCGCGGCAGCAGGGGATCGACGTCGGGTCCGCAGACGCCGGAGGAACAACACATGGGCGGATCGTAAACGAGTATGTTTTTCATGATAAAGTGGAGTGGTGGATTGGATTGGTGGAGTGGTGGGGGTTAACCTTTGGCTTCGCGGTAGCTCGCGGCGTAGGCTTCGAAGACGAGTTTGATCTGATCGCGGATGCGGTGGAAGGCATCGAGCTCGGTTTCGCCGTCTCGGACGGCGTTCGGAGGATCTTCGAAGCCCCAGTGGTAGCGGTTGATTTTTCCGGGAAAGGTTGGACAAGCTTGATCGGCGTTGCCGCAGACCGTGATCACGGTGTTGATGCCGGTGTCTAGATATTGGTCGAGGTGTTCCGATTTATGCCCGGAGGCGTCGATGCCGATTTCCTTGAGAACCTCAATGGCCAGAGGGTGAACGTGCCCTTTGGGGTTGGAACCCGCGCTGTAAACTTCGAACAGGTCGCCCGCGGCGGCCCGCAAGATGCCTTCGGCCATGTGACTGCGGCAGGAGTTGCCGGTGCAGAGAATCAGAACTTTGGATTTCATAAATTGAGGAGTGGGGTTCAGCAACAGTCCTTTGCCAGGCTCCGAATTTGCGAGGGGAGATCGTCGCAGGGATCGCTCAGGATCCGTTCGACGGTGCGTTTGCGGGCTTCGAGGTCGGTCTTGAAAACCGGCTCTTCGGCCCTCAGGTCCTGGAGACATTTGAGATTGGCTTCCAGCAGGGGACTCGGCGAAGCCGGCAGACGGCAGATGGTCCAGTTGTAACACCGTTCCGTTTCCAGAGCTCCTCCGTCCCGCAAGACCTTGAGGTGACGGGACACCTTCGGCTGCGGCACACCGATTATCGCGGTCAGGTGACAAACGCAGAGCGGCCCCTCCAGCAAAAGGTTCAAAATCCGCAGGCGCGTCTCATCGCAAAAACACTGGTAGGCCTGAATGGCTTGCATACCTGGCAAATCGCACAGAACGAATATACTGTCAAATGAATATTTGTGATATCGAATTCAGGGTCGGTGGTGGGCGCGCTGGGAATGCGCTGAGCCCGGTCAGTCGGTGCCGTAGCCGTCCCAGTCGCCCTCGGCGTGATTTGCCGTTGCGGGCCATAGCCTGCAGGATTCTTGCGAAATAATGGGGAAGTGAGGCAAAGGGAAATGGCCGAATTCCAGGGAATGGGATCCGGTGCGGCGGTGAGCGTTCAGGCAAGACGTTTTGATTGTTGGCTCGAAGCGCACGCTAAGCCGTGTAGGCCGACCGCAAAACTTTCCAACACGGCGCCGAAAGAAGCAAGTCCGTCCGTAAACCGGGTGTGGGATTCGGCGCAGGAAGCTCTCCCGAGGAACGGAGAAGCCGAGTCACGCCGGATGGCGAATGGGTCGCCTGGAGGCGATACGGGAAGAAAACGATTCCTGACCAGAGTCAGGCGGGCATCCAAACACTCTACGATCCCTACCGCATCCGCAAGGTGCTCAAACGCACGGGCAAGCGGGGTGAAGGCGAGTGGGAGAGCATCCCGTTTGATCAGGCCGTCTCCGAGATCGTCGAGGACGGGAAATTGTTCGAGCGCGTGCCAGGCGAGGAATCGCGCGAGGTGGAGGGATTGTCGAGTATCTGCGCATTGCGCGGTCCGGAGGTGATGGCCCGTTTGCGGGCGGATGCCGCAAGGGTGACGGCGGGCTAAATGACCGTCGCTGAATTCAAACGGGCGCACGGCGATAATCTGCGCCATCTCATCGATCCAGACCACCCCGACTTCGGCCCGCGCAACAACCAACTGGTGTTCAACTGGGGGCGCATGAAGGCCGGTCGCAGTCAGTTTGTGCAGCGTTTCATCAGCGACTCTTTGGGAACGGTCAACCGCAATACGTTCATTCCCGTGGCGATGTCGCCGAGCTTTTCCCTGACCTGATCAAGCCGGAGTTGAACTGCTTTATTAATGAAACCGAAATAGAAGGGACATATATTTTGGATTGCGGATTTTTGATCTTCCAGTGGATCGCTTCGCGAGTAGTCGTTGTGCTGGTACATGGAAAAGGCGCTTTTCTCATTGTGCGCAAAGCACAGGACTTAACTCCAAAGTCGCAAATCCAAAATCCAAAATTGAGACCGTCGGAATTATTCTGAAAGTCTTAATAACCCCTGCCAGCCCAAGGTCATGGACGTGCCCGCGCTTCATGCCGAACACAAAGGGCGCCTCTGCTTTTGGGGCGGACTGTCCACCCCGTAGTCGCATAAAAAATCGAGAACATAGGATGAAAAATTATCTAAGTGGCTGAATGGCAGGGTATTGCATGTTTTCCGACATACAAAATACAACCTTCCAAACAGCCACTTAAAGTGAATGGCACTCGGTTAAGCAGGGTTGTCGGGATTTATGCCGCATCGGGCGAATCCGCCCTTCGGCAGATGATCGACAGGCATGCCAAATTGATTCTCCC
>SLOW01000203.1 GCA_007132315.1 Opitutales bacterium | reverse complement strand
GAGTCGGCTGCGGAAACGCACAGCGGACTGGAACAAAAGCAACCATCCCCACATCGGGAACCAGAGTCTGTCGGGCTTTGCCGACAGATTCCTGTAAGAGGGTCCGCAGATTGACTAGGAACACTTTCTCGTTCAACAGGTTACATGCTGTTCAAAGGGATCACCAATAAAGGAATCGCCAGTTTACGGGAACCCTGACCGCCTTTCCCTGGTTGTTTGACACCAGAATGGACTCCCCATCACTGTCGCGTTCGATTCTTTCGACCCTTCCAAAGGCCCTTGGGACGGGATGCACGACGTGAATCATCCGGATACAAGTCGGTTCCTTCGCACTGAAAGCACGGGTTGTGGGAACGCCTTTTTTCTTCAAGAGGTCTTTTCGGGAAACCGCGTGGCCGTCACTGAAGTGGGAGTTGACCTCCTCCAGGCCGATCCGTCGCCGATGCCTCCCGTTCCAGGGCGGATAATGGCGCCCCCCGTTCGACAGCCAGAAAAGTGTGCTTGGCAGTATTCGAGGATCCTTCAGGGAAATCCAAACGTATCCGTCCAAAGTCGCCGCAGTCCACGCGAAGTCTCCCGGCCGGGAAGAAACCATAACGAGGTCCTCATACCCCTCACGCGCCGGTACTTTCCGGAGCGAGGTCGTTCCGCCGGAAGCCAGCGGCACCCGGTCGAGCGAGTGGAACGTCGCGTTTACTTTCAGCGCGCTGTACTCTCCGATCGCGGGATCGGTGAAAGGCTCCGGTTTCGTCGAACCGTACCGGAAAGGGCTCACGTTTATATGATACGGTCCGTCGTCATCCGGAAACTTCAAGATAGCATGGTGGCCGAAATTAAAACGCCCCTCAACCCCCGAAACCATGTGTTCCTGATACACCGCGCGTTCGCCGGGCCGAATCCCTATGGTTTTTGCCACTGAACCGGACGGGCGCTTGAGCTTCATCCTGAGTCGCAAATGCTCCGAAGTCGATTTCACCTGCCTCCAGGTCAGATTGGCGGTCTCACCGTGCACGTAATCCCCATCGCCGCCGAACGGCAGGCACAGAAAATCCCCCCGCAACACACGCAGGATCGGAGGCGTATTCCGCGCGCACTCGTCCGGCTTCCAAGGCGCCAACGAATAAGGAGACACCCATCGGTTCCGAAGTTTGAACCGAACCGGTCCCATATGCCCTCCCCTTCGGGTCACCGCCAGTTTGATGCGGTCGCTGGCAAGCGTAAAGCTCGGCTCGCCGTGGATTGTCGTTAGTTGTCGTATCATAGTTATAAGGGATTTACGGCGCAAAGGAGCCAGCGCGTCGTATATAGCTTAAATTCGATTCAGGGAACGGATACTCTTTCGAAGGGAAATACAATCGGAGTGTACTTGCTTCTTCGGTTTGTCAGCAAGATAAATGAATCGAGTGGCCGAGCTCACACATTGTGCACGGAAGTCTATTCAATCTTTACCGAATACGCATCATTCAGAACCCGCAAAAACCCAACGAACATACATGAGCAGAATAATTCAACTCCTATGCATGTCCGTTTTCTGCGTGTGGAGTCTGGGAATGTTCATAGCCCAGGCGAACGCAATCCCGAATTAAACCGGACAGACTATGGCACGCACCGCGGGAGACGCGGAGGCGCAAGTTGCGGATTGGCCCGATTCGCATGCACTCGATGCCGTGGTCGAGCTTTCCCGACATGCTCAGGATGCCGCCCACCGGACGGTGGCACTGCGCGGTGCTGTGCGACTGTTGCGAACCATGGACCTTGCATGTCCCGGAACACTGACGCGTTACGTCATACTAACGACAAATCCCCGAAACCCAAGCGAATTTATGCTTGTAATATCATCGGGGCCGAACCCGCGAAGAAGATCCCCTGGAGCATAATTCGTTTCTGATACGCGACAAAGTCGAATCGGATTATACATTGAAATATGGCGGGAGCCGCGTCTGTGTTTCCGTCACTGGGTGCGTTCCAATCAAGGACGATGTCGGTTGTCCGGGTCATGACTGGTGGCGGCGGGGGCGAATTAGCGTTGAAGTTCGATCATCTGGTGGCACTCCAGGCGGGGTACGGTGAACTGAATCCTGGATCCGGATTGCTTGAATTCGAGAGACTCGCCGGAAGGAACCAGGCGAACCGAACCGACCCGTTGCGGGAGCCGGAGTGCGACCTCGACGTCGTACAGCGGCACGATGTCCTCAATCACCTCGATTGAATCGATGCCCCGGCCCGGTAATACGTCATCACCGCGTTTGATCGGGGTAGCGTACAGCAAATGAAAGACATAGCGGTTCCAGTCGGGCTGGTCCATCAGACTGATCCGCCCGGCGGAGGGCAGGGAAGTGACCGTCGACACCGGTTCGCCGAGCAATTCCTCCAGGACCGCGAAGACGAGGTCACGAACGAGGGCCGGGGCGCGGTCGGCGTATTCGGAAAAAACCTTTGGTCCGAAGTAGGCGACGTTTCCCGTCGCAGTGACGAAAGCGCCGGGAAATCGGCTCTTCCTGGCGTCCGGAGCGTGTTGGTGCGAGCAAAAGTGGGCGAGCGTGCGATTGAAGTAAGGCTCGACCCGGTCGGCCAGGATTCTGGAGCCCTTCTCCGGGCGCACCAGGGTGGCGCCGCCCTTGATGACGAAAGGGCTTTCTATCAGGCGATCTCCCGAGGCGCCCTTGCGCAACGCGGGCCGTGCCCTGAGATATTCCATATCGAATTCGCTCATGCCGCGGTAGTCGCCGACGGGAAAGCAGAATTCATCCCGGTTCGCATGCAGGCCGGATACCCCGGAGAGAAGCAATTTGCCTCCCTGTGCCAGAAACCCCTGGAGCTTGCGGGCCAGGCCAGGAGAGAGGCGTCCCTCGTCCGGAAGAACGATCAAACGGTAAGCGGAAAAATCGGCGTCGGTGTCAATGACGTCGAACATCACGCCCCGTTCCAGGAGAACGCGGCTGGCGCCGACGTCGCCTTTGATGCTGCGCTCGCTTACATGCTCGTCGAGAACGCGCGCCGTCTTCAGCGATTCGATTGAGAGCAGGGCGATTTCGGAGACCGGACGCGCCCCGAGGCACCAAGGCTCCTTCGCTCGGACTTCGTCATAGGCCAGGCCGATGCGGCGGTAGGTGTCCGGATTCATCTCGCCGTTGGGGTGGAGTTGGTCCCCGATCGAGCAACGGGCACCGTACGCGAGCATGGCGGCGCATTCGTAGCGCAGGGCGTTGGGGTGTTTGAAACCGCCGAAATCGCCCCACGTCGTGTGGAACTTTCCGGTCATCCCGAGATACGCCACTCCGTTGAGGGTGGCCGCGTGCCGCGCGGAGAGGGGGAAGTGGTCATAACCCCATCCCCCCGTGGGCAGCGACTCAATTTCAAGGTGTGACGCGTATTGAAGAAAGGTTTTATCCCCCTTGGGGATGTGGCCGGCGTTGTGAAAGATTCGCAGCGATTTGCCGTGTTTTCGGGCTGCCCGGGTCGTGGCCTCGAAGTACGCGTTTTGAACCTTCCGGGCATGGCTCAGCACATCGGCGGCATCGGATGGATCGAGCCCCCTTGCATGCATTTCGCGCTGGGCGGCCAAGCTGACATCCGGGACGATACCAACGATGTCGAGAAACAGGCCGTCGACAGGATATAGCGAGAGGACTTCGTCGATTATCTCACAGAGGTAGTCCAGGTACGTGCCGCTGAGAGAGAGCCTCTTCCAACCGACACGGGTGGTGTCGAGTCCGCCTGGAGGCACGACCACCCATTCCGGATGAAGGTGAGCGTCCAGTTCCGACCAGCCGGCCGTGATATAAACCGGAGTTTTGACACCAATCTCCTGGCAAGCCTCGATCTGCGCTCCGAGAAGATCGAAGTCCAGATGTGGGTGCGCGGTCCCGATCTTTGTCGGGTAATACGAGTAACCGTGATGGCATTTTGCGAACAACGTGATGGAATCCACGTGTCCGATTTTCAACATCTCCTGGAATTGCGCCTTTGAAAAGCGGCCGCCCACCCCGGCAATGGCCGGCGAGGTGTGGAAATCCAAGTGCACCTGCCGAAAACTCAAATCTGACTGCGAACAAAAAGCCATAAATGTAAACGTTAGGAGTTCTGACAGGCGCAGTTATCGGGCTCAAGTGCTTTTTGGGGAATCTCGTCTTCTTGGAGGGAACGACGGTGCCGGTCAGCTCGCCGCTTCAATCCGGCGAGCGTATCCTCCGGCAGATCGGGAATGTGCAGCGATGTCATCGCTGGTAGCGAACTTGTCCCTTTTGGACAACCTGTAAATTCACGCAAGACCAATGCGTTTTGAACAGTCACCTTCCGGCTTCGATACCGCACACGACGTCTTGAGACCTTTATATTTTCCTTTCGACCGGCCCGGGGCGGGGTTGGTTTTATTGGGCACTCTCCAGGGGTGGCCGGACTGCCAAGGAATGAGCCAGAGGCTTATCCGCTCCCGACGAGATCGCGAAGGAGTGCCGCGAGATCGGAGCGGCTCGTTGTTCTTTTGCGACATCGATCAGGCGTTCATAAAGCCGCACGGCAGCGATTTCCTCCGGCCCCGCTTCCGGAGCCGGGTCGGGCAACCGTACGCGGCTTGTCCGTATGGTCGCGCACTTCCTCAACCGCGTGGATAAGGTCGTCGGCGTCGAACTGGATTTCGGTTTCTTTCATTTTCGTCCAACGGTCGAAATCAAGAATCAACCTGCTTTTCCGGAGGGCCCTGTTCGACGATCTCGAGGCCGTAGCCTTCGAGGCCGACAACGTGGCGGCTGTGGCTGGTCAGGAGTCGGATCTTGCGGAGGCCGAGGGCGACCAGGATTTGAGCGCCGATGCCGTAGTCGCGGAATTCGGGGGCCGGCGAGGACACGCCGGGCTTTTCCGGGCGCGATTTGATCTCCGAATCCTCCAGCAACCGGTTCAGCCCGTCGTGGGGCTGGCCGATGTACAGGATCGCCCCGCGGCCTTCGCCGGCGATCTGACGGAGCGAAGCGACCAAGCTGCGGTAACTGCCGAATCCGCTGGCGCGAAAGACATCGCTGAGGACATTCTCACTGTGCATCCGCACAAGGGTCGGTTCGCCGTCGAGCTCACCCATGGTCAGTGCCAGGTGGTACCGGTCGTCGAGGCGGCTGCGAAACAGGTGCAAGTCAAAGGTCCCGAATTCGGATTCGAACGGGCGGCGGTGAATCCTCTCCACCAGCCGTTCGCGCCGGCGGCGATAATCGATCAGGGTCGCGATGGAAATCATCGGAAAGCCGAAGCGTTCCTTGAACGCCACCAGCTCGGGAAGGCGCGACATGGTGCCATCCTCATTGAGAATTTCGCAGATCACACCGCTCGGGTGCAGCCCGGCCAGGGCGGCGAGGTCCACCGCGGCCTCGGTATGCCCCGCCCGCTCGAGGACGCCGCCGGGTTTGGCGCGCAGGGGAAAGATGTGTCCGGGCTGGACCAGATCGTCCGGCCGGCTTTCGGGGTCGGCCAACAGGCGGATGCTCCGGCAACGATCGTAGGCGCTGATCCCGGTGGTGATGCCTTCGGCGGCGTCCACCGAGATCGAAAAATCCGTGCGGTAGGGATCCCGGTTCGCCGCCACCATTTGGTTGATTCCGAGGCGCTTCAACTGGTGACTGGTGGTCGGCACGCAGATCAGGCCGCGGGCGTGCAGGATCATGGTGTTGACCGTCTCCGGCGTGGCCTTCGAAGCCGCCATGACCAGATCGCCCTCGTTCTCCCGATTCTCATCGTCGGTCACAATCACCATCCTGCCCTCGGCAATGGACGCGATCGCCGATTCCACAGAATCAAACGATTCTTCCACCGTGTTGTCGTCTGTCATGATGAAACCGTAAGCGGGCGGACGTGGCGGCTCAATTCAGATCTTCGCCGATTGACCCACCCAACTTCCGGCGGAAGGGGCGGGAACCGTGCTTTTCAGGATGGTCATGGAGCGGTGCGGCGATTGTTGTAAATGGCAGGTCCCGCTCCTCACGGAATGGCCTACGGGGTTACACTCGGCCGGGTTCCATTCCGAAATAGGATTCGGCGTTGCGGAAACAGATGTCGCGAACCATGCCCCCGAGCAGGTCCATGTCGCGTGGAATTGCTCCGTTTTCGACGTCCGTTCCGATCAGATTACAAAGGGTGCGCCGGAAGTATTCGTGTCTCGGATACGACAGAAAACTGCGCGAATCGGTCAGCATGCCGACAAATCGGCTGAGCAGTCCGAGGTTCGACAGGGCGTTGATCTGCCACTCCATCCCCTCCTTTGTATCCACGTGCCACCAGGCGCTGCCGAACTGCATCTTGCCCGCGACGCTGCCGTCCTGAAAGTTTCCTATGAGGGTGGCGAAGATGTAATTGTCGTTGGGGTTGTTGTTGTAAAGGATCGTTTTCGGCAGCTCGTTGGTGCGGTCGAGGCGATCAAGGTAACCGGCGAGGCTTTCGGCCTGGGGGTAGTCGCCGATCGAATCGAACCCGGTGTCGGGCCCGAGTTTCCCGAACAGGCGCGTGTTGTTGTTGCGCATGGCACCGAGGTGCAACTGCTTGGTCCAGCCTTTGGCGGCGTCAAGCTGCCCGAAATACACCATGAGGTAGGTCCGGAACTTGGCGGCTTCCTCGGGCGAGACCGGTTTCGCGGCCCGTCCGTTATCAAAGATGCTGCGCGCCTCGGACTCGGAACAGTCCTCGTTGTCGCAGCGGGTCATGCCGTGATCGGACAAGCGGCAGCCCATGGTGTGAAAGAAGTCGTGTCGCTGTTTGATCGCCTCCAGGAAGCCGTCGAAGCGCCCGCAATCCACACCGTTCGCCTCCGCCAGGCGGTCGGTCCAAGCGTTAAAGACATCGGGCTGATCGACCGCGAGAGCTTTGTCGGGACGGAACGCGGGATACACGCGGGTGGGCAGCGCGCCGTCGTCGCGGATCTTTTGATGGTATTTCAGCGAATCGACGGGGTCGTCGGTGGTGCACACCACCGAAACGCGTTTGCTCTTCAGAATGCCGTGAACGGAAAGCTCGGGCGTCGCCAGTTTTTCCCGTGTTTCCTCCCAGATCTCTTCGGCCGTATCCTCGTTAAGCGGCTTGTCGATATCGAAGAAGCGCTTCAGCTCCAGGTGCGTCCAGTGATAGAGCGGATTGCGAAGGGCCTTCGGCACGGTGCGGGCGTAGGCGAGAAACTTCTCCTTGTCGTCCACCTCTCCGGTGCAGTATTTCTCCTCCACTCCGTTGGCCCGCATGGCGCGCCACTTGTAGTGGTCGCCGGCCAACCAGATATTGCCGAGGTTGGGAAACTGTTTGTTTTCCGCGATCTCGGCCGGAGGCAGGTGGCAGTGGTAATCGAATATCGGTTCCGGCGCCGCGTACTTGTGGTAAAGCTCGCGGGCGGTTTCGGTTTGCAGGAGAAAATCGTCCGTAATCAGTGGTCGCGTCATAGGTCTTGTTTTCGTCGCACGGTTCAAATCGTCATGGAGGCGAAGCCGCCGTCCACGATCAGTTCCTCGCCGGTGATGAACGATCCGGCCCGGTCCGAAGCCAGCAGGAGCGTGGCTCCGACCAGTTCCTCGGCCTTGCCGAAACGATTCATCGGTGTGTGCCCCATGATGCTGTCGATGCGATCGGGCGTCAGCACCTTGCGGTTCTGCTCGGCCGGAAAGAATCCGGGAACGAGGGTGTTGACCCGGATCTTGTTTGTCGCCCACTCGCGGGCGAGATTCTTCGATAGGTTGTGCACGCCCGCCTTGCTGACGCCGTAGGTAAAGACCCGCGAGATCGGGATCACCCCGGACATGGATCCCACGTTGATAATCGAAGCCGGTTGGCCGCGCTCGAGAAAATAACGCCCGAATACCTGGCAGGCGAGGAATACCGCTTTCAGGTTGGTGTTGATGATGCGTTCAAACTCCTCTTCTGAAATCTCCAGGAACGGCGTCGGTGAATTCACGCCCGCGCCGTTGATCAGAATATCGACTTTGCCGGCGGTTTCGACGGCCTCTTTGAGCAGGGATTCCAGCGTCTCCCGGCTGGTGATATCGGCCGCCAGGAACGTCCCCTTGCCCCCGAGTTGTTCGATGGAGGCAAGGCGCTTTTTCGCCTTTTCCTCATTGCGGCCCACCAGAATGACTTCGGCACCCGCGGCGGCGAGCCCTTCCGCCATCTGGCCGCAGAGCTCACCGGTGCCGCCGATGACAAGGGCGGACTTGCCCTTCAGGGAAAAGAGTTCGGAAATGAATGTATCGGACATGGTGAATGGTGTGTTCGGTTTTTTTTCTCGTTTAGGATGCCTCGAGCAGCGACGTCACGCATGCGGGTCGACTCAGCGGACGACCCGGGCGCCTCCGCCGGACATAATCTTCTCCACCTCGGCCAGATTGGCCATGGACGTGTCGCCCGGCGTGGTCATGGCGAGCGCACCGTGCGCCGCTCCGTACTCGACCGCCTTTTGGGGGTCGTTGGTGGACAAGAACCCGTAGATCAGGCCGGAAGCGAAACTGTCGCCCCCGCCGACCCGGTCGAGAATTTCCAGGTTCTCGCGGTGGGTCGCCTCATGGAAGTTTCCGTCGTGCCAGCAAATGGCCCCCCAATCATTAACGGTCGCGGTTTTCACGGTCCGCAACGTGGTGGCGGTGGCCTTGAAATTGGTGAACTCCTTGACGACTCGTGAGATCATCCTCTTGAAGCTGTCCACCTCGATGCTGGATATATTTTCGTCCACTCCCTCGACCTCGAAACCGAGACAGGCGGTGAAATCCTCCTCATTGCCGATCATCACATCGACGTTCCCGGCGATGCGGCGATTGACCTCCTGCGCCTTGGCGTGGCCGCCGATCGCCTTCCACAGGGAAGGCCGGTAGTTGAGATCGTAGGACACGATCGTACCGTGCTTCTGGGCCGCGGCGACGGCCTCCTCGACCACGGCGGCGCTGTTTTCGGACAGGGCCGCGTAAATGCCGCCGGTATGGAACCAGCGCACCCCCCGGCGCCCGAAAATATCCTCCCAATCTACATCGCCCGGCCGGATCTGGGAGGCGGCGGTCATGCCGCGGTCGGACACGCCGACGGCGCCCCGGATCCCGAACCCGCGCTCGGTGAAGTTCAAACCGTTGCGCACGGACCGGCCGACCCCGTCGTAGGGAACCCAGCGAATAAGCGACGTATCCACGCCGCCCTGCAGGATAAAATCCTCGATCAGGCGACCGACGTCGTTGTCGGCCAAAGCCGTGACCACGCCGGTGCGCAGGCCGAAGCAGCGGCGCAGGCCGCGGGCCACGTTGTATTCGCCGCCCCCTTCCCAGGCACGGAACTCGCGCGCGGTGCGGACGCGTCCCTCGCCGGGATCCAGGCGCAACATGATTTCCCCGAGGGCGAGGAGATCGTATTCACAGGCATCAGCGGGTTTGATCTTCATGGCTGTCATGGTAGAATTTGCGGAGGTTAATAAAAAATCATAACCGGCAGTTCAGAATCGGGATGTCGGCATACCCGGACGGGTCGAAACGCGTTCGGCCGGACCTTCTTTGCCAGGCGCATCCTCCCAACTCTCGGGTTGGCCTTCAAGAATATCCCCGCCTTTCATCACGATATCTGCCGTTTTGGCCGGCGCATCAATCGCCCGGGCCACATATCAAGTGGTGGCGAAGTCCGCCGGTTTCCAAGCGGGGCGACCGCATTCGGCCGCGATTTCGTTGAAGGCGTTGATTTCGGCTTCCGAGAACAGCAGACCGCCGTGCCGGTCGGACAGCGCCGCCGCCTCGGCCTCGATCTGTCCGGGCAGGATGCAATCGCGATTTCCGTTCTGAAAGAGGTCGTCGAGCACCGCCTTGATGTTCTCGGTCTGCGAGCGGCCGCGGGCGAAATTCCCGCCATTGAGCGCGTCCGGATGGATCACCTGGAAGAAGAAATTCGGCGTATGTTTGTCTCCGTCGTCCGTCCAGCGGCTGCGCAGGGTGGGCAGAGAACCGCCGATGAAGGCGGCGACCAGTTCGTTCATCAGGCTGAGACCGTAGCCCTTGTGGGCGCCGAAGGGCAACAGCGCCACCGCCTTTTCCGGATCGGTGGTCGGGTTCCCGTCCGCATCCACGGCGGCGTTGGGCGGCAACGCCCGGCTCTCGCGCCGGAACTGTTGCACCCGTCCCATCGCCACCACCGATGTCGCCCAATCGACCACCACCGGGTACCCCAGCGCTTCGGTGGTGGGAAACCCCCAGCTGTGGGGGTTGGTTCCGAGAGTCGGCACCTTGCCACCGAAGGGCACAACCTCGGCCAGGGCGGCCGTGCACTGGGTGTAGGCCAAATAACCCTTCTTCGCCGCGTCCATGACGTAGCCGCCGCCCCACAGGTAATGAAAGGCGTTGTCCACGCTGACGATTCCCACCCCGTACTCGTCGGCCAGTGCCATACACTTTTCCATCGCGCGGTAGGCCACGGACTGGCCGAGTTTGCGATTGGCGTTCCATACCGCCGCGGCCGGAAACCGGCTTTCGAGCACGTCAATCTCGGCGCCGGGCACGCAGCCCTGCGAGCCGCCGCCGAACAGGTGGTCGAGGTGGAGGGCCTTAATCGCGTTGTGGGTGCGGATCCCGTGACGCGCGGCCTGGGCGCAGAAGCGGGCGGCGTCGCGCGCTTCGTCCGCAGTGTACCGCCGGGCGCGATAGGCCTCCGTCACCAGTTCGTTATGCGTCTCCTCGGGAACGACAAAATACTTTTCCGTCATGATGTTGCCCGCCTGTTTCCTCAATCGAGTTTGTTAGCCTGAGCCCGCGGCGTCTCGCCGCTGAGAACGGCGATCAGGTTGTCCACCGCCATGGTGGCCTGCCGCACCACGCTTTCGTACGTCCGGGAGCCGATGTGCGGCGTAAACACGGTGTTCTTCGCCTTCAGCAGGGGATGGTCGGCCGGAGGCGGCTCCTGATCGAGGACGTCGGCGCCGTATCCGGCGATGCGTTCCTCGTCGAGCGCCGCCGCCAGGGCTCGCGAATCCACCAGCTCACCGCGGGCGCAGTTGAGCAGGACCGCGTCCGATTTCATCATCCGCAGCGTGTCGGCGTTGACCAGGTGGCGCGTCTGCTCGGTAAGGTTGGTATGGAGGCTGATCACATGGGCGTCGCGGAATATCTCCGTCACATCATCGACCCGTTTAATCTCGTGTTTGGCGGCGAAATCGTCGTCCCAGTACAGGTCGTATCCGACGACCTCCATCCCGAACGCCTTCGCGCGCACGGCGACCTCTTTTCCGATGCGGCCGAGACCGACCACGCCGATCGTCTTGCCCAGCAGTTCGTGTCCCGTCAAGCGCTTCCACTGGCCGGATTTCACGAACGCGCACTCGGCCACGATATGCCGGTACACCGCGAGCAGGAGCCCGAAGGTGTGTTCGGCCACCGTCGTGTGATTGACCCCGGGACAGAAGGTCACCGGAACCTTGAGGTCGGTGGCGGCATCGACATCGATCTTGTCCAGCCCGATCCCGTACTTGCTGATGACCTTCAAACGCGGCAGCGCCTTCTCGATCACCGCGCGGGTGACGGCGTCGTCACCGCAGAGAAAACCGTCGATTTCGCCCACCAGTTCGAGCATCCGCTCCTCCGGCAGCGGTCCGCGTTCGCGAACGATCTCGTATCCGGCGGCCTCCAATTTGTCGTGATGCGGTCCGGGCGTATCCTGAAAGGATGTGGTTGTGAGTAGAATTCTTGCCATAACCAGGCTCCGAATCTCTTACATATCATAAATGAACGAAAGCTTTTTCTTTCGGACCCGCGATCGATTCGATGAACATCGTTGAAATAAGGACCGGGAGAAGCGCGGCGCGGCGTCGGCGTGTCCCGGCACAAGACGCCGGAAACCAGATTCAATAGAGGGTCGGTTTCGACTCCAATTTCCGGTGAAGTTTGGCGCGCAATTCCGGAAGCTGTTTGTCGAGGCATTCGTCGAGTCGCGCGAGTTCCGAGCCGCGCAACCGCAGGAGGCCGAGCAAACCGAGATTGTCCACGGTCCAGGTGACGGCCGGTTTGACTTCCTTCCACAGGAGGATCAAGTCGTCCTCCCGGTTGCCGACCACCAGATCCCGCTTGTACACTTTTTCGAAAATGGAATCGAGGTTGCCCATCAATGTTTTCTCCAGTTTCCGGACGAGCTCGCGGGCTCCGAAGTAACCACCGACCGCGAGGCCGACGCCGACCACGGCCGTGATCGCGCCCGCCATCCAGGATTCCTCGGCCATCAGGTACCCCCCGGCCCCCAGAAAGGCGGCGAGGATGAGAACGAGCAGCGCGTAAAGGCGGTTGCGAAAACGGGTCAGATTTTTCCGCGTCTCGTGGATGATACGGACGTACATCTTCAGGCGCCGGCCGTAGATTCCGGCCTGGGTCAGGATGTTGTCCAGGCGACGCACCGGTGCACGTTTGATTTCCTGGACGAGTTCCTCGCGCGCCTGGGCGAAATCGGTCAGCGAAAGGGCGGACTCGGCCGCTCCCTTGACGGGAATGAAAGTGGTGAAAATCTGGGGCATATCCTTCTTGGCAATGACCTTGCCGAGGTTCCAGCACAGCGTGCCGTAACAGCGGGCGAAGTCCCGGAGACTCCGGAACTGGTCCATCTTGTTCATCACGACCAGAAGTTTGTGGTCGATGCGCCCGAGCGAATCGGTGAGCTCGGTCATGGTTTCCGCCGTGGTGCCGGGGCGTTCCGGATCGAAGAAAACCAACACCAGATCCGCCCGTTCGGCGAACCAGCGAACACCGGCGGAAAAGTCGTAGCCGCGGGTGGTGTCGGGTCCGGCCGCGTCGATCATTCCCGGTGTATCCACGATCGTGACATCCCGCAAAAATTCATTCGGGAGCAGGCGCATCCGAAAATGCGACAGAAATTCCGGTCCGATATGGGCCGCCCCGCCGAACGGCAACTCCGGATTGGAAACGATCGCGCGGCCGTCCTTGACCTCCGGATGACGGCCGTGCCGGATGATCGTGAAACAATCGTCCGTGGGCGCCATCCCCGTCCGCTGAATCGCTTCCCCCAGGAGGTAATTGATGAACGTCGATTTCCCGGAGGAGTGATTGCCCACGAACAAGACCAGAGGTCCGCCGGAGATCTCCCCGTCCACCGGACGCTTCTCAAACGCGAACTTGCGGGCGAGGGGATCAATGGATGTGCGGTAGAGTTCCTGAACGGACTTGGCGGTTTCTTCGAGAAGATCTTTCACAGTGTGTCTGGTTTGAGTTTGAGGGGGAAATCCGGCAAAGACGTATCCGTCCCAGGAGTCTGCCGGACTTCGCCCACAGACTCCCTAAAGGCCTCAATCCCGGTGTGCTTCGTCGTCCCGGCTCTCGTCCTCCGGCTCGGCGGCGGTTTCCTCGTCCCCGGAAGCATGCAGGTTCGCCGGGTTGGTGTGCCGCTCCTTCAAGTCGCCAATGGTCCGCTCCACCTCGAGCGCCTTTTGGCCGATGCGGTCCAACATTTTCTGAACCACCTTGTTCGATTCGAGACGGCGCTCGAGATCCGGCAGCTTTGAATCGAGCTCCGTTTTCATGCTGTCCACTTCCTCGCGCACGGCCGACGCGAACGCGCGGCTGTATTCCGCCAACAGTTGGTCGGAATACTCGACGGGAAGGTCGGGAAACAGTTTTTTCAAGTGTGTATCCAAAACGGACTGCAACGCCTCCTTGGCCGGTTCCCCCAGCCGCTTGCTCTTGGCGCTCGGCGAAACGGGCCGGTCGGGATCCTCCTGCGGCCCGAACAGTCCCCGGCGCACGGCCGACTGGCTTCGGAACAGGATCCAATCCCAGAAATTCTTTTTCACCGGAACCTTCTCCGGCGACAGGTGCACCGCGCACGACGACGGGTTGCGAGCCGCCTCCATGACTTTGTCGATGCCGGCCTTGAGGATCGGAGCGAGTTTGAAATTCAGGCGATCCAGCGACCGCAGCGATTCAGAGTCGAGGCGCATACCGCCGAGATCGGTTTCCGTGAGGGCGCGGATCCGTTCGAAGGCGTTCTCCTTGATCCGCTCCTCGCGAGCGGTCAGCAGCGGGTTCAACGCCTCCTCCTGCAAATGGCGAAGACTGTCCTCCGACTCGAACCAGCGATTCACCGCTTCATAGAGGGAGGAGCGCAGTTCCTCGCGCAACTCGCCCGCGAAGCTTTCGGCCTGGGACCGATTCTGCCCGCGCAGCTCGTCAAATGCCTTTTCCCACACAAACTTCCCCAGGTGTTCAACGGCGGCCAGGCGTTCCTTTTCGTGTTTGATCTCCTCTTCCAAACCGCTCTTTTCGCGGTAGAATTCGTGGAGGGACTCGTCGGAGCACGAGCGCCGAATATCTTCGGCGAGGGTGGCGCCCTGCCGCAAACTGTCGCTCATGAACTCGACCAGGTAATCGCTGCTGTTCAGGTAGTCGGTAAGGTCGGTCAAGAATTCCGAAAACGCCTCCTGAGAGGCGTCCGTCCCGGCCACGGCGGCGTCGCCCTCGTTCTCGGCGTCAACCGCCTCGTTTTCCGTTCCGGCCGACCCGTTTTCCTGCCGCAGCGAGGCGGCCGCGGAGCGCAACAGATCGATCGGATAAATGCGCAACCGGCCCTCGTCCGCCGCCCGGCGCAGGGGGGCGCTCATGGCCAGGGATTCGAAAGCGCGGATGATGCGGTCGGGATTTTCGCTTTCCAGGCTGGGCCGCAGGACGCCGTCCGGCCCCAGGTCCTGCTTCTTGCCATCGATATTGACCACGAGGAAAATCCGGCTGAACAGGTCGAGGAGGTCGTTGAACTCGGCGAAAACCTGCTCCAGAAAGAGATTGTCCGTCTTGACCACAAACACCGCGCAAGCGGCGCTGTTTCGAAATTCGCGGGTCATGAGATCGTAGCCGAACTTCATCTTGCTGTACAGTCCCGGCGTATCCACGAGGACCGTCAACGAGTCCTTGAGATTTTTCGCCGGAACTTCGACATCCACGCGCCGGATCGCCTCGGGAAAATGGACGCCCGGATCGAATGGCTCGCCCTGCTCCTCCACCTGCCGGATACGCTCCGCCAGGGTTTGGTGGGCGTCGCGGATGACGCGCTGCATGTAGCCGCCGTCGGTCGTCACTTCCTTCTTGCCGTTGTAACTGGTGTATTGATACCGCTTTTCCTCGTTGTGCTTCACGTAAACGAGGCAGGGATAGGCCGGCAGCGACGTGACCTCACTGACATAAGCGGAGCTGATTGCGTTCATCAGCGTCGATTTCCCGCTCTTTAAGGGACCGAAGATGATCACGTACGCCTGCTGCTGTTCGACCTTGTCCACCAACGTGCGTAATCGGTGATGCACGTCGGACAGCCCGGATAGGGGGTGTTTTAGTGCGGGGCTTTCCGGTTCGCCTTGGATATCCTCAATCGTGTTCTGAAGATCTTGTTTAAACGGGGCCAGTACTTCGCCGAACTCTCTGCAAAACGTGGAAATCTCGGTTTTCATAGGCTCCCATGGTCGCAAAAAATTCTGCCGATGCAACCCGATTCCCGGAAAAGCGCGCGCGATCCGGTTACGGCGGCGTTGCGTTTCGCTCGCTGCAGGGAACGTGCCGGAAACGGTGACGGTAAAATTCCTGGCTCACCCGGAAACCCGATCCCGTCAGGAAGGCACCTCTTCGCGTTCCCGCGCCGAATCCTCGGGATCGGTGCCGGGATCGGCTTCGCTGAAGATCTGCCACCAGCGCCGCTGTTCGATGATCACGCCGTTTTCTTCACGCGTGGTGGAGCAGCCGATGAACACCAGACAAAACGCGGCGATCATCCAGGCCGACAAGCAGTATCGCAGACGACTTCCCATACCGGCACCATGCCAGGAAAAAGTCGCGTTGCCAGTCGAAGTTCGAAAAAAATCAAAACCCGGGCGCACCGAAAATCGAGCATTGCCCTCGGGCCGCGGATTCGTTTCCTAAACGGCAACCATGCTCGCGAACGTCTTATCCGCCGCCCTGCGCGGGATTGACGCGGTCGCCGTGCAAGTAGAGGTGAACACCGGCGAGTCCGGAGAACCGAAACTGATTATGGTTGGCCTACCCGACACCGCAGTGAAAGAGTCCGACGACCGCGTTTTTTCGGCTCTGAGCAACAGCGGATTCGAAATGCCCCGCACGCGCACCACGATCAATCTGGCCCCGGGAGATCTGAAGAAAGAAGGCCCCTTCTACGACCTGCCCATCGCCCTCGGCATCCTGGAGGCCACCGGCCAGATGCAGGCCCGGATGCAGGAGGAGTACCTGATCGCCGGCGAGCTCGGGCTCTCCGGTGAAACGCGCCCGGTGAAGGGCGCCTTGGCCATGGCCCAGCTCGCCAAAAAGACGGGCAGGCGCGGCGTCCTGCTGCCGCCGTTTTCCGCCCGGGAAGCTTCCCTGGTCGAGGGCATCGACGTCATTCCGGTCCACTCCCTGGCCGAAGCGCAACGCTTCCTGACCGGCGAAAAAAAACTCGAACCGCTGACCCGGGAGGCTTTTTTCGAAACCGCCCCGGCAATCCCGACTGCGCGTGAGGATTTCTCCGAAATCAAGGGACAGCAGACCGTCCGCCGCGCGGTCGAAATCGCCGTGGCCGGCGGGCACAACCTCCTGATCATCGGACCGCCGGGATCGGGCAAATCGATGATCGCGCAGCGCATTCCCGGAATCATGCCGGAACCGGGCCTGCAGGAGTTTTTGGAGATCCTCCGGATTCAGTCCGTCGCGGGGCGGACCCTGCGGGAAGGCATCGGCTTTCTGGAGCGCCCCCACCGAGCACCCCACCACACCATCAGCGACGTGGGTCTTCTGGGCGGGGGGAGCGTTCCGGGCCCGGGCGAAATCTCCCTGGCCCACCAGGGGGTGCTCTTCCTGGACGAGCTACCCGAATTCAAACGCTCCGCCCTCGAGGTCCTCCGGCAACCGCTTGAGGAAGGCAGCGTGTCGATATCGCGCAGCGCGGGCAAGGTGACCTTCCCCTGCCAGTTTATGCTGGTCGCCGCCATGAACCCGTGTCCGTGCGGGTATCTGGGCGACCGCAAACACGAGTGCCGGTGTACGCCCACCCAGATCCAGCGTTACCGCTCCCGCATTAGCGGCCCCCTCCTCGACCGCATCGATCTGCACGTGGAAGCGCCCGCCCTGTCGCTAGACGAACTCCGGAGCGAGGCGCCCGGCGAGTCGTCGGCCTCGATCCGGGAGCGCGTCGAAAGCGCCCGCGACCGCCAGAAGGCCCGCCTGCCCGCAAACGGATCCCCGACCAACGCGCGCATGAACCACAGCGACCTGCGGCGGTTTTGCCGGCTCGACGATCAGCTCGGCGACCTCCTCCAGAACGCCATGGAGGAACTGTCGCTCTCGGCTCGCGCCTATGACCGCATTCGCCGCGTGGCGCGGACCATCGCGGATCTGGCCGGAGCCGATGCGATCGGCTCGGAGCACCTGCTCGAGGCGATCCAGTACCGGAGCCTGGACCGCAATCTTTTTTATTGAAGGTTTTGCCTTCCGGCCGGGTTTACTGGCAGCATGGCCGCCATGTTTGATCGTTCGCAACGTTCGCACCGGCCGCTCCGTTTTCTCCTTTCCGTCCCCTCGCTCGCCCTGCTGGCGGCAACCGGCTGCGGCCCGTCCGAAACCCGCGTGGCCAGCGGCAACCGCGAGGGCGTCCTGCACATCAACAACGGCGCCGAAGTCCAGAGCCTCGATCCGCACACCATCACCGGCCTGCCCGAATTCCACGTGATCGCCGCCCTCCTGGAAGGCCTGACGTCGATGGATCCCGAAGATCTGACCCCGGTGCCCGCCGCGGCGCGCGACTGGGACGTGT
>SLOW01000089.1 GCA_007132315.1 Opitutales bacterium | reverse complement strand
CCGGCGGAAGCGAGGTGGAACTGCGCATCCGGGAGGCGCTCGACCGCTACCCGGACGGCTTCACCGTCGAACTCCGTTTCGCCCTCCGAGGCAGGAAATCCATTCTGCTCAAACCCGATCCCACCTGGAACCGATTCTCCGAGCGCCGGGTGGTCAGCGACGAAACCCTGGTCATGCGGAAACGCGAGGGCAGGTTCGAGATCGTTGAGTAGGCACGATCTCAGGGGGAAGTCCGGGGCCCCGGTCACACACCCCGTGCTCCCACGTCCCTGTGCTTAGTGTTTTCCCCCATAGTGGATGGGGCTTTTCATGGACTAGTGATTCCGGAAGGGACCCGATTGTTTCCACAATCGATAACCTGTACTATGACCACCATGAAGATCCGGTACCCGTCGTTTGGGAGTCGCTCCCAGGGCCGCCGGAATTCTGGTAAACTAAGATCACGAAAAACGATATCCAAACGAAAGTAATAGCTATGAAAAGAATAACACTCTTAACCGCGGTCTCCTTGCTGCTCGGGACGGTTGCCTGGGCGCAGATCACGGTAAACCCGACCCGGCAGTCCGAGGGGCCCAACGCCTTCTACGCCGATGTCATATCCGAACAGGAATGGGACCTGGACACATTGGATCCGCTTACTTGGGATGTGCCCAGCTTCCCCGCAGTCGATTACGGTAACGCCGTCTTTATGGACGTCTTCTTTATCGGCCGGGAGGCGAGTTTCACCAACCTGCTCGGGATGTACTGGGAAGACGGTGCCATTGGCGGCCCGGGGGAATACAACGATTCCCTGTTTGATAACACGGTTGATCCCGGATATACCATCCGCTTCAATCTCGAAACGGCCGGCACCGCGACCGACTCCAATATCAAGCCCTCCGGGTTCGACTTCCTGCTCGATTCCTCCGACAACACCGGCCTGACCGGCGGCGTCTGGTCGCTGTTCAACTCGCCCGACAACAACGACCCGTTTGCTCCGGAGTTCGACTACAGTCGCGGCACCGTCCAGATGTTGGACGGCATCAACTACTACCTGTACGCCTTTGAGGACGTGTGGGCGGGCGATCCCTTCCACGACACTACGGGTGAACCTGACTACGACGACTTCATTTTCGGAGTCGTGTTTCGCGACCGCGACGGGGATCCCATCACGCCGATCCCCGAGCCCTCCACTTATGGAGCCTTGGGTATCGCGTTCCTGCTGGGACTCATCGGCTACCGGAAATTCCGCGCTCGTAACGGAAAGGCGGCTTAACAACCGATCTTTTCTCCTGAACGATAGGTAATTCAAAAAGGGGAATCCCGCTCAATTCGAGCGGGATTCTTTTTTTTGGTTCCGCACCGTCCGACTTATAGACTACCCTTGAGCCCCGGGACCCAATCGATTTCCCACCACGCCGACGCACCGCAAAGTTCATGGTTTCCCCTATTGCTTGCGGAAGGAATTCTTTGCTAAATTGCGCTATTCATTCCTGACCTCTTTCACCGTGTCCGACAACAGCCCAAACCGGAAGCCGACAATTCAACCCAAAACGGTACTCGCCCTGTGCGTGCTGGCCGGCCTCTGGCTGCTCGTCTTCAACCAGCTGCGCCTGGAATGGACTATCAACCCGCTCTACGCCTACGGCTGGGCCATTCCCGTCCTGGCGTTGTACCTGTTCTGGGAGCGATGGCAGGGACGCCCCGAGCCCGCCTCTGCCGGCAACCTCGTTCCGCTCGTCATTGCCGGAGCCTGCTTCGCGGCCCTGCTCCCCATCCGGCTGGTGCAGGAAGCCAATCCGGATTGGATCCTGATCAGTTGGATGATGAACAGTCTGGCGGTGGTGGTGACGATCTCGGTGATCCATTTTGCCGGCGGAAGCCGCTGGACCCGGCATTTCTGCTTCCCCGTGCTCTTCACCTTCACCGCCGTCGCCTGGCCGGTGGCCTTTGAGAATTTCGCCCTGCAGAATCTGATGTACGGCAACGCCGTCGTCGCCGCCGAAGTGCTGACGCTGGGCGGCCTGCCGACGTTTGTCCACGGCAACATGTTGAGCATCGGCGGGGAAATCGTCAGCGTGGACGAAGCGTGCAGCGGTATCCGCTCGCTACAGACGGCATTCATGATGTCGCTGTTCTTTGGGGAGTTTTATCGCCTCGGGATCGTCGGCCGGCTCTGGCTGGTCGTCGCCAGTTTTTTTCTGGCCGGCGTGCTGAATTTCGGACGCACCCTGATCCTGTCTTATGTGGGCGGAACTCGCGGCGCGGAAGCTCTGGACGGGTGGCACGATCCGCTCGGCATGGTGGTCCTGGTCATCTGCCTCGCCGGGCTGTGGGGAGTGGCACTCCTCTTTTCCCGCGGCACGGGCGGCGACGATTCCGCGGCTGCGGCATCGTCGGCACCCGCACTCGCCCGGCCGCTTCCCACCGCATTCCTGCTGCTGGCCGCCGGCTGGCTCATCCTCACGGAAGCCGCCACCGAAACCTGGTATCGAGTCCACGAGAACAACACGGATCCCGCCCCGCAATGGTCGATGGCTTGGCCCACATCGCTCGAGTCCTTCCGGGAGTACGAATTTTCGGATACGGCTCAAACCATTCTGAAGTTCAACGACGGAAAATCGGCCTCCTGGATGTCCTCCGAGGGCTTCTCCTGGAACATGTACCTCCTCCGGTGGGAACCCGGCCGGGTCTCCAAGAACCTGGCCACGGCACACAGCCCGGACATCTGCCTCCCGGCCAGCGGGATGGAATTGCGCGCGCATCTGGACAGTTTCGTGCTGGAAATCGGCGACCTGAAGCTGCCCTTCCGCGCCTATACGTTCGAGGACCACCGCGGCATCCATTACGTCTTCCACACCCTCGCGGAAGACGCCCGCCGCGATGCCTCAACCGCCGTTGAAGCCGGCGCACTCACCCGCGAAGCGAGAATCGCTTCGTTTCTCCGGGGGGAACGCAATCTCGGCCAACGGGTCATAGGTGTTTCCCTGCAAGGCCCGATGGACTACCATGCGGCCCGCGAAGCCCTGGAAAAAAACCTGCGAAGTATGATCCGGATCGAAAACGAGAACGGATCCCGAACCGCGGCGACTCGATAAACCAGAACCTGTCTTTGTCTCCTTCACCACCATGAAAAAATTCCTCCGCCTCTGCCGTCATCCCATTGGCCTTTCCGTGATCGCCCTGCTGGTCATCCTCGTCGGGCTCGCCGGCGCGTACTGGGTCGGCTGGCCTCTGTACAAGGACTGGCGCGAAACGCGCTGGCTGAACCTCGCCCACGAACTGTACGAAAACGAGGAGCCCGAAAAGGCAATGGACGCCCTCCGGAAAGTCCTGCAGCAGAATCCAGAAAATATTGAAGCCTGGCGCCTGGGCGAACGTCTGACCCGGGAACAGGGCTCCCCCCAGCGCGCGTTTTTCCTCCGGCAGTTGAGCGAACTGGAGGAGGACGATATGGACGTGCGTCTCGACCTGGCCGAAGTCGCCATCCGCCAGCGTTCCTTTGAAACCGCCCTGGAGTCCCTGCAAAGCGTGGACGAAGCGACGATGGAAACGCCCCGGTTCAATCAACTCGCCGCCAGTCTTGCCCTGGCATTGGGCCAATTCGGCCGGGCCGAGTACCACCTGCAAGAAGTCGAGCGCCTCAGTCCCGACGACGATTCCACCCGCCTCGGGCTGGCGACCATCCGCCTCCAGCATCCGGATGACAACGTCCGGCAAGAAGCCGCCGAGGTGATTCGAAGCCTGCGCGGCCACCCCGAGCTGGACTTTCGGGTTCAACGAACCCTGCTCACCCGCGCCATACTGGAACAAGACCGGGAAGAAGGCTTGGAGATGCTCCGGGCAATGCGCGACAACGAAGACCAAATCGCCTTTTCCGACCGGCTGCTTCTCCTGCACGGAACGATGCTGTTCGAGCCCGATGATTTCGCGAGCAAGAAGCGGGAGCTGCAACAGTTGGCGGAGGACGACACAAGGCAGGTAAGCATGTTGGCGGCGTTCCTCATCGGTCAGCAACGAGTCGTGGAGGCGCGGCAATGGCTGGAAAGCCTTCCCGAGGAGATTCGACACGACCAAATGGTACTCATCCGCCTGATCGAGGCCCTGACGCGGCTGAACGACCTGCCGGCCCTCGAACAAAAGCTCCGCATCGAATGGGATGAGAACAACTATTTCCGCCTGGCGATGCTTTCCCAGACGCTGCGCGCCCTCGGCGAAGCCCGGCAATCCCGGGACGTCTGGCAGCGAGCGGTCATCGCGGCGGGATCCGAGGCCTCGCGGCTGCGGACACTCTACGAACAGGTCGGCAACTGGGGCTGGGAAGAAGAGCGCTACGATTTGCTCAGACGCATATTCCAGAACGACCCGCGAAACGACTGGGCTTTCGAAACCTACACGGACCACCTCCACCAACAGGAAAATACCCAGGAGCTGGTCCGGGCGTTCTCCCGCCGGATGGAACTGCAAAGCGGTGAAGAAACCGTCTCCAACAACTTTGCGCTGTTGAGCCTGCTGCTCAATACCAACCGCAGTCGCGCCCAGGCGCTCGCCCAGCAGAACTTCGACCGGGACCCCGAGAATCCCTATTTTGTGACCACTTACGCCTACTCCCTTTACCGGCAGGGACGGATGGAGGACGCCCTGGAGCGGATCCGGGAACTCGACGAAGAAACGCGGACCGAAGGGCCTCGAGCACTCTATTACGCCGTGATCCTGGCCGCCAACGAGCGAATGGACGAGGCCGAACCCCTGCTCGAAGCACTCTCCGACGCGGACCTGCTTCCCGAAGAGCGCACCCTCCGCGATCGCACTCTCGCGACCATTTCCGAAGCGAGAACCTGAGGGCTATCCGTTGTCTCCTATAGGCCTAATTGTCGTATTCTTGCAGGCCGGCGTTGGAGCTCACGCAAACGACGCGAAAACGCCAAGTTTTCCGCTGCTCTGAGTTGCTTGCCACAAAAGATCACAAAAAAACAGAGAGTTCGTGGGCTCGGAGTTTTCGCAAAGGAATCAGGGGAAACCCTGATGTTGCAAAAATCGCAGAAGTTCGGCTGGGAAGGCGGACCCAAAACCGGCGCAGGGATAGTACTGGAGTACGTGAGCAAGCCGGTTGCAGGGCCAACGCCGCCACGGCGGGCT
>SLOW01000207.1 GCA_007132315.1 Opitutales bacterium | reverse complement strand
CTACCTGACCTACTCCCGCCGCGCCGACGGCGGCACGGCCACCACACTGGTTCGCGGGCGCCTCGACGGAAACGCGTTGAGCAACGTCGAGCAGATCTTTACCCAGGACCGAGCCTCCGGCCCCGGACGCCACTACGGCTCCAAGCTGGCGTGGACTCCCGACGGCTACCTCCTCATGAGCATCGGCGACCGCGGCGCCAACCCGCCGCGCGCCCAGGATCTCGGCGACCACGCCGGAACGCTGTTGCGGCTCAATCCCGACGGGTCCGCAGCCTCCGACAACCCGTTCGTCGGCGACGACAATGCCCACGACGAAATCTACAGCTACGGCCACCGCAACATCCAGGGCCTCATCGTCAATCCGAACAACGGCGAAATTTGGTCCACCGAGCACGGTCCGCGCGGGGGCGACGAACTCAACCGGCACGAACCGGGCGAAAATTACGGCTGGCCGGTCGTGACCCTGGGGTTGGATTACGGAACGGAAGACACGTTTCCGCACGCTGAAGCCCGCTCCCGGGAAGGCATGGTGGATCCGGTGTACGAGTTCCTGCCCACCCACGCCCCATCGGGACTGGCCCTGGTCACTTCGGACCGCTTCCCCAACTGGGAAGGCAACCTCCTCGCAGGCGGACTCCGGCCCGAGCGCATCCGCCGCCTGGTGATCCGGGACGATGTCGTACTCCACGATGAGGAGCTTTTGCTCGGCGAAATCGGCCGGATTCGCGACGTGCGCGAGGGGCCCGACGGGTACATTTATGTCTTGAACGACGAAGGCGACGCCGGCATCTACCGAATCGAACCCGCCGACTGAACCGGCAAAAGGCCGGTCAAAGCTTCCGGCAAACGTGCAAGCCGTCCGCGACCGGCAGGAGCACCGACTCCACCCGCGGGTCGCTGGCGAGTTTGCGGTTGAGGGTATCGATCGCCCGGCCGTCCGGGTCGTCGATCGTTTCCTCAACGATCCTGCCTCGCCAGAGCATGTTGTCGAACACCAGCACACTGCCCGGACGCAGGCGCGGCAGCAGTAATTCATAGTACCGGTCGTAACCGGTTTTGTCGGCGTCGGTGAAGGCAAAATCGTAATGCGGGGCCTCCGGAATCGCCGCCAGAGTTTCCGCACCATCACCCAGCCGGAGCTCGATCCGCTCCGCCACACCCGCCCGTTCCCAGTAGCGGCGGGCGATCGCAGTCCATTCCCGGCTGACGTCGAGGCAGAGCAGCTTGCCGCCACCAGAAAGCGCACGAGCCATGCAAAGCGCGCTGTAGCCGGTGAAGGTGCCGATTTCAATCGGCGCCTTCACCCCGAGCGCCGCGACCAGCAGGGAGAGAAACGTTCCCTGCTCGGGGCTGATCTGCATGGTGGATACGCCACCGAGCCCCGCGGTCTCCTCGCGCAACTCGGCCAGCAGGCGATCGTCGCTCTGGCTGTGGCATTCCGCGATGTAATCGGCCAGTGCCGGACTCATGGGTATGTATTTTCCTGACATGAAACCGGATTAAACCGTCTCCAACCGAAAGGCGCAAGCCCCCCTATTCCGGCGAAACCTCCGGGGTATGACGCACGTCCTTGCCCCGGAGTAGAAAAATCACTTCTTCGGCGATGTTTGTCGCGTGGTCGGCGATCCGCTCCAGAGATTTGGAAATAAACATCAGCTCGATGGCCACCGTGGTATTGGCCGGGTCCTCGGCGATGTAGCCGATCAATTCACGATAAAGCTGCTTGTTGATCTTGTCCACTTCCCCGTCGCGCCGGCACACGGCGACCGCCTTCTCTTCATCCCCCTCAAAAAGTGCGTGCAAGGCCTCCCGCAACATCTCGATGGCCATCTCCGCCATCCGGGGAATATCGACGTATTCCTTGATGGGCTTTTCGTCCACCAGCCGGAGCGCGCGCTTGGCGATATTGTTTGCTTCGTCACCGACGCGCTCCAGATCGTGGCTGGCCTTCATACCGACCACCACCAGCCTCAAGTCCCGGGCAACCGGTCCTCTCAGCCCCACGTAACGGATGGCCTCGTCGTCGATTTTCACTTCGAGATCGTCCAGGATATCGTCCTCGCGGCGCACCGTCTGCGCGGCTTCGGCATCGCGATCGATCAGAGCCGTCATGGCGGTGCGCAGTTGTTCGACCGCCTTCTCGCCCATCAGGGACAGGTGCGAGCGCAGGGTATTGAGTTCTTCGTCGAAAAATCGTTTCATCGTCGTTTGGCCTTTGGTCGGGAAAGAATGGGTTTGCCGGAACAACAAGAAATCAACCGAAACGCCCGGAAACATAGGCTTCGGTCTGACTGTTCTCCGGATTCATGAAAATCCGTTCGGTTTCTCCGTATTCAATCAGTTTTCCGAGATAGAAGAAAGCCGTGCGGTCGGAAACCCGGGCGGCCTGTTGCATGTTGTGGGTCACGATTACAATCGTGTAGTCGTTTTTCAACTCGTGGATCAAATCCTCGATTTTCCCCGTCGCCACCGGATCCAGGGCGGAACACGGTTCGTCCATCAGAATGATCTCCGGGTTGTTCGCGATCGCCCGGGCGATACACAGTCGCTGCATCTGTCCGCCCGAAAGGCTGAACGCGCTCTCGTGCAGCCGGTCCTTCACTTCGTCCCACAAAGCCGCCCGCCGCAGACTGCTCTCCACCGCTTCATCGAGGACCGATTTGCGGCGGCGGCCGGCGACGCGCAACCCGTAGATGACGTTTTCGTAAATGGATTTCGGAAACGGATTCGATTTCTGAAAGACCATGCCGATCCGCTTGCGCAACGAGATCACCTCCAGGTACGGATTGTACACGCTCTCCCCGTCGATCAACAGGTCGCCGGTGTGCCGGACGCCGTCGATCAAATCGTTCATGCGGTTGATATTGCGCAACAGCGTCGATTTGCCGCAACCGGAGGGTCCGATCAACGCCGTCACTTGGCGCTCCGGTAAAGCGAGGTTGATGTCGAACAACACCTGGGTGGCGCCGTAATAAAAACTGTAATCCCGAAACGAAATGTAATCGGCATTGAAGTTTCCCCGATCGCCGAGCGGTTGCTGTTCGACGTGGAGTTTCTGCTGCCCGATCGGCGTCTTCTGCTGCCCGCCCGGAGGCGAGATCTCGGTTGGATTGTCCCTGTTCTGAGTCATGGTAGGCTCCGGTAAAGATTTAAAAGGCGCTGCCGAGGTGCCGCTTGCGGATATGGTTTCGCAAAAGGATCGCGCTGAGATTCAACAACACGATCAATCCGATGAGGACCAGCGTCGTCGCGAAAACGGTCGGAATGGCGGCTTCCGAATCCGGCGACTGGAAACCGACGTCGTAAATATGAAACCCAAGGTGCATGAATTTGCGCTCCAGGTGAATGAAGGGGAAGTTTCCGTCGATCGGCAGATTCGGCGCGAGCGCGACAACACCGACCAGCATCAGGGGCGCGACTTCCCCTGCCCCGCGGGCCATGGCGAGGATCATCCCGGTCAGGATGCCCGGCAGCGAAGCCGGGATCACCAGACGTTGCATGGTCTGCCATTTCGAAGCGCCGCAAGCCAGCGAACCCTCGCGCACCCCGCGGGGTACGGCGGAGACCGATTCCTCGGTCGCGACGATGACCACGGGCAGGTTCAACAAAGCAAGGGTTAGACCCGCCCAGAGAATGCCGCCCGTTCCAAAGGTCGGGGTGCCCATCTCGGCCGCCCGGGGAAAAAACAGTGCGTCGATGCTCCCGCCCATCAAATAAACAAAAAACCCGAGCCCGAAGACCCCGAAAACAATCGACGGGACCCCCGCCAGGTTGTTCACCGCGATGCGGACCGAACGCACCACCGGCCCCTGCTTGGCATATTCGCGCAGGTAAATCGCCGCAATGACACCGAAAGGCGTCACCGCCACACTCATGATCAAGGTCATGACAAAGGTCCCGAAAATGGCCGGAAATATACCGCCGGACATATTCGCGTCGCGCGGATAGCCGCTGACAAATTCCCAGAAGCGAATGGAAAAGACTCCGATCCGGTCGAAAAAACCCAGTTGATTCGGGTAATAATAACGGAATAAATCCCCGATCGCGATTCGGCCTTGACCTCCGTCGGATCGCTCGAAAAACAAAACATTCGCCTGGTTCTCGCGCCGGAGTTCGTTCGCCTCGGCTTCGTGAACGGCAAAATCCTCCTGCAATGCCTGCAATCGCTCCCCAAGCCGCTCCAGCCACCTCTCCTGACTGTCAGTCAGCGCCTCCTGCCGCTGCAGGTAACGCCGTTCCAAGTCGATGTCGTTTATCTCGAGATTGATGCGGCCGATCTCGCGCCGTTCGATCCGGTTGATCTCCGAACGCCGCGATCGGGCCTCCCGGACGACCCGGCGCAAAGCTGCCTCAAATCCTTCATCACTTACGTCGAATTCGGTGCCATCGTCGAGTTGCAGCCTCAACGGGTAAAAAATCCCATCGCCCTCAGATCGGCGTTCCGCCCGGATAATGTTGTCCGGATAGAATCGCGCGACGATGTCGTCCTCTCGAAAATACCGGAAGGATTGCCCGTAGGCATCCCGGTTCCCGATAAAGAGGTGCAGCTCGGTGAACGTTTGCGGGATCATTTCCAGGGCGCCCGCGTCTTCTTCGTCCAGCTCTTCCTCCGTTTCCGCCAGGACCCGTTCGGTCCGTTGCTGAGTCTTGGCCAGAACCCCGGCGAAGGTCGTCATGCCGCGCAGTGCCGATTCGCTGTCTTCGCGCAACTCGATCTGCGTGACCGGCGCCGGCCAAAAGTAACTCAGTCCGCGAAAAAGGATCAATCCAAAGAGAACGAGCACCATGCTCAAACCCAACACCAACCCCAAGGAGGTAAACCAAACCCAAACCTCACCCTTGGGGGCCGCCGGTCCGGTCGTATTCTTAATCTTGCTGCTCATGGCGACGTGACGAAATTCGGTCGGTTTATTCCACGGCTTTGTAGCGGTCCCGCAGCCGCTGCCTGAGCAGCTCGGCCAGCGTGTTGATAATGAAGGTCATCAAAAACAGCAGCAAAGCCCCGAGAAAGAGGGAGCGATACAGGCTTCCGCCCTGAGCCGCCTCGGGGAGTTCGACCGCGATATTGGCGGCGAGAGTTCGCATGCCGTCGAAGGGGTTCATGGTCATGATGGGGGTGTTGCCGGTCGCCATCAAAAGAATCAT
>SLOW01000164.1 GCA_007132315.1 Opitutales bacterium | reverse complement strand
TTTCTAATTTCCATAATACTCCCGGTACCAGGTGACGAAGCGGTTGAGGCCGTCCTCGATCGGGGTGTCGGGGCGGAAGCCGACGTCGCGGGTGAGGTCGTCGATGTCGGCGTAGGTTTCGGGAACGTCGCCGGGCTGCATGGGGAGGAGCTCTTTATGCGCTTGTTTGCCCAGCGCCTGTTCCAGGATTTCAATAAAGCGCAGCAGGGCCACCGGACGGTTGTTGCCGATGTTGTAGATCCGGTACGGCGCACGGCTGGTCGCGGGGTCGGGTTCGTCGCCGGACCAGGCGGGATCGCCTTCGGGAGGGCGGTCGGCCGCGCGCACCACGCCTTCGGCGATATCGTCGATGTAGGTGAAGTCCCGTCTCATGTCGCCGTGGTTGAACACCTTGATCGGCTCCCCGTTCAGGATCGCCCGGGTGAAGCTGAAGTAGGCCATGTCGGGCCGTCCCCAGGGGCCGTAAACGGTGAAGAAGCGCAGTCCGGTCGAGGGAATCCGGTAGAGGTGACTGTAGGTGTGGGCCATCAATTCGTTGGCCTTTTTGCTGGCGGCGTAGAGACTGAGCGGGTGATCGACGTTGTGGTGGACGGAGAACGGCATGCGCGCATTGGCGCCGTACACCGAACTGGACGAGGCGTAAACGAGGTGGCGGACCTCGTGCCGCCGGCACCCTTCGAGAATGTTCAGAAAACCGGTCAGATTGCTTTCGGCGTAGGCGTGGGGGTGGGTCAGGGAGTAACGGACCCCCGCCTGGGCGGCCAGGTGGATCACGACCTGCGGGCGCACCTCGTCGAACAGCGCCTCCATCGCGGCGCGCTCGCCGAGATCCACCCGGCGGAACTGGAAACCGTCCCGCCCCTCCAGTCGCGCCAGGCGGTCGCGCTTGAGTTGCGGATCGTAGTAGTCGTTGAGGTTGTCGATCCCGACCACAGCATCGCCGCGGGAAAGCAACAGATCGCTGACGTAATAACCTACAAAGCCGGCGGTGCCGGTCACCAGTGTGTTCATGAGCGAAAAATCGAAAGTAAAGATGGAAGACTCGGACGGCCCCTCCCCGCCGCGAGGAGTGGCGACGGTTTCAGATCTTGATCAGACTCACCAACATGGGCAAGAGCCGGTCCCCGGTGCGGTGCAGTTTTTCCAACTGGTCCACCTTTTTCCGGTAAAACGCCTGTTCCTCCGGGGGCATCCGCGCCACCAGTTCCCGGATCCGCTCCAGCCGCTCCTGTCCGCTCTCCAGGTGCGGCCGGATCTCCTCCTGGATGAACCCGGACACCAGCCGCCGAAAGCTCGGTTCGGCGACGAAGTGACCCCGGCGTTCGCCGGGCACGTCCACCACCTTGATGGCGCGAAACGCCCGCAACTGGCGCAAGCCCTGGCTGGCCGACCCCAGGCTCATGTCCAGGCGCGTCCGGATCTGCTCCATGCTCAGCGGCTCGGACGACACGTAGAGGAGACCGAAGATGTCCCCCACCGACCGCGGCACCCCCACCAAACGGGCCGCACGCACAAAAACCTCCCCCACCTCGCGCTCGATGAGCTCACGGGTTCCCGGTTGCGAGGAAAGCGCCGCCTTTCCGTTGTTGGATTCTGTTTCGGCCGATTCGATGGCCCGGAGCCTGCCGGCACAACGAAAAGATTTCAATAAAAAATGAAGCGGCGCGCCTTGGAGGGTCTTGCTCCGCCGTGGCGGCAACGGGCCGGAGGGCAATGGCGGACGAGGGGCCGTTCGCTTCTCGACGGCTCGTGAATCCTTGCCATCATCCCCCCGTTGACGAGCATTGCCTTTTCCCGCTGTCGCGCCTTAAAGTCCCGCATTCAGATCATTTTTCCTCCGCAATCGACCAACCATGAAGAAAGCGCTCATCACCGGAATCACCGGACAGGACGGATCCTACCTGGCTGAGATTCTCCTCGAAAAGGGTTACGAAGTCCACGGCATCATCCGGCGGGCTTCGACCTTCAACACCGACCGGATCGACCACCTCTACCAGGATCCCCACGCCGCCGACGCGCGTTTGATCCTGCATTACGGCGACCTCGCCGATTCGGTGCAGATGGTGAAACTACTCTACGAACTGGCGCCGGACGAGATTTATCACCTGGGCGCCCAGAGTCACGTGCGGGTTTCCTTCGATATTCCGGAATACACCGGCGACGTGGACGGGCTCGGTTCGCTCCGGATCCTGGAGGCGATCCGCGAAGCGGGTCTGGTGAAAAAGGTCCGCTTCTACCAGGCGTCGTCCTCGGAAATGTTCGGCAAGGTCCAGGAAGTTCCCCAGCGCGAGACGACGCCCTTCTGGCCGCGCTCGCCCTACGGCTGCGCCAAGGTTTACGCCTACTGGCTCACGGTGAACTACCGCGAGTCCTACAACCTGCACGCCAGCAACGGCATTCTCTTCAACCACGAGTCGCCCCGGCGCGGCGAGACCTTCGTCACCCGCAAGATCACCCGCGCCGCCACCCGGATCAAGATGGGCCTGCAGGACGCGCTGTACATGGGGAACCTCGACGCCAAACGCGACTGGGGTTACGCCCGGGAATACGTGGAAATGATGTGGCTGATGCTCCAGCAGGACCGGCCCGACGATTACGTGGTGGCCACCGGCGAGGCCCACAGCGTGCGCGAGTTCTGCGAAGATGCGTTCGGGCTGCTCGATCTGGACTGGGAACAGTACGTCAAACACGACCCCCGGTACGAACGGCCGGCCGAGGTCGATCTGCTGGTGGGAGACCCGTCCAAAGCCCGCAAGCAACTGGGCTGGGAGCCCAAGTACACATTCAAGGAACTGGTCAAGCTGATGGTCGAACACGACCTCAAGCTCGCCGAGGAGGAGGCCGGATACGCGCGTTTCCGCGAACAGGAAGCCGCGCGGGCCTCCAAATGAGGCCCGTGGCCGCCGCGGGTTCAGGCGTTTTTCAACCGCTCTCGACCGAACAGGTCTCCAGATAATATTACCATTATGATGCAATTCGACCCCATCCTCCTCATCGTTTCCGTGCTGCTGCTCTGGCCTCCCGGCTACCTGTTTTTCTCCGGCACGATGCACAGCCGAATCCAGGACGCGCAGGGCTCCAACGGCCTGCGGCTCGGGCGAATCTTTTCGACCTGGCAAAACTGGTTTGACGGGGTGCGCGGCTATCTCGGCGCCCACCTGCTTTACGCCCACACGTTCCCGCTGGAGCGGGATCTGGGAGACGCGTACTACTACGAGCTCGGCGCGCTCGGGGTCGTTCTCGTCATGGCCGTGCTGGTTCAGGTTCTGTACTACCGGCACCACCTGTACGCCGTCGCGCCCCTCTTTTTTCTGGTGGGCGTCGCCAGCGCCGTGTTCGCGTGGTGGATCGTGCTGCACGGCGTCATCGCCGGACTCGTCCTCGGCCGGCTGGCGAACACGTCGGAAGCGTTTCTCATGATCACCGCCGTCGTGGTCGGCGCGTTCGGATACCTCGTTTACGGGATCCGGATCGAACTCTTGCTGGTGTCCGCACTGCTGGTGCTGCCGGTGGCGATCGCTTTCGCCGCACAGGAAAGCCTGCTGGCCCCCCACCGATGAACCATTGCGAACCCGGAACTCCGCCATTGCCAAGGCCCGATCTTCTGATAGGATTCCCGGTCTCTCTTCCTTCACCGTCGAAACCGTCCTGATATATGGAGTATGAACTTTGGCCGCTGATTGGCTCCATCGTCCTGTTGTGCGTCCCTTCGTATCTTTTTTTCACGAGCCGTATCCGCAGACGAGTGACGGAGTCCCAACCGTCGAGCGGCTTCCCGCTGCGAGGCGTCGTGCTGACCTGGCAGAACTGGCTCGATCTGGCGCGCGGTTACGGCGGCGCGTACCTCATTTTCAACCTCACCTTCCCTCTTGAGCGCCGCGCGGAAACCTACTTCCAGGAACTGGGCATCGTCGCCGGAATCCTCGCCCTCGGGCTGATGCTCAACACCTATTACCGCCGCCGCCACCTGTATTGCCTGGCGCCGGCGTTCATGGTCGTGGGAATAAGCATGGTTCTCTACGATTGGTGGATCGTCCTCTACGGAGCCCTGGCGGGGCTCGTTATCGGCCGCGTGACAAACAGTGCCGAAGCTTTCCTCATCACCACGGGTGTGATCATTGGAGCGTTCGGTTATTTCGTCGGGGGTATCTCCCTGATGCTCCTCCTTACTTGCGCCCTGACGGTGCTGCCGATCGTTTACGCCTTCACCACCAAACGCGGGCTGGCGATCGCCTCGATCCACGGATCCCTGGAAGAATGATCGAAGACATCAAGAGCATTTGCCGCGAAGCGGGTCAGGAAATCCTCAAGTACTACGGCCGGGCCGGTCGGGTGGAAGCCAAGGCGGACGATTCACCGCTCACCCAGGCCGATCGCGCCGCCCACACGCTCATCTGCCGCCGGTTGCAGTCCCTCGACCCCGCCATACCGGTCCTTTCCGAGGAATCGGATGAGTCGGAGATCCGGGAGCGGCGCGCCTGGAAGCGCTTCTGGCTCGTGGATCCGCTCGACGGGACCAAGGAGTTCATCAAACAAACGGGCGAGTTCACGGTCAATATCGCGCTGATCCGGGACGGTCAACCGGTGCTCGGGGTGATCCACGTTCCGGCGCGCGACCGGACCTATTTCGCGGAAAGCGGCCGCGGCGCGTGGAAGGAGATCGAAAACCGCGAGGCGCAGGCGATCCGGGTCCGTTCCGCACCGGCGGAGAAGGGCCCGGAGGCCGCCTTGACCATCGTCGCCAGCCGCGACCACGCCGGACCCCAAGTCCAGGAACTCCTCGCCCGCTACCCCGACGCCACCGCGACCAGCATGGGCAGCTCGCTCAAATTCTGCTTGGTGGCCGAAGGCGCGGCCGACCTCTACCTGCGCGACGTGCCCACCATGGAGTGGGATGTCGCCGCCGCCCAGTGTGTGGTCGAATCCGCCGGCGGCCGGGTCCTGACCCTGAACGGAACCTCCCTGCACTACAACAAGGAAAGCCTCCGCAATCCGCCCCTGCTCACAGCCGGCGACCCCGCACTCGCCGACGACGTCCTGGCCAACCTGCAACCGAAATAGCGGGGCGGGCCGACGCCTGTCTACCCTGATGTTGCAAAAATCGCAGAAGTTCGGCTGGCAAGGCGGACCCAAAACCGGCGCAGGGATAGTACTGGAGTACGT
>SLOW01000330.1 GCA_007132315.1 Opitutales bacterium | reverse complement strand
TCGCCGCCGCGGACCCCGGCGGGAGTGTCTCCGAAATCGCCTGGCACCTGCCCAACAGCGGCGGCGAAGCGCACGAAGTCGGCGGCCGCGACCCCGGCACGCACGGCTTTTACGACCTCTGGGGCAACGTCGCCGAGTGGCTCGCCCCCGTCGAGGACCGCCGCGCCCCGGTTGCGGGCGGGGGCTTCAACGACGATCTCCAGGAGCTCGAAACGCCGCCGGTGGCATGGACCGACACCAACCAGCGCTCGCGGGAAATCGGGTTCCGGTTTGCGGTGGAATTCTAGTCTGGGTTATTTTCCCGAAAGGGCTGTTGACAGGGGTTGATTTGGGCGTTCTATACTCTTTCTCTTTATGAAAGTCGTCACGTCATTGAAATCGGTCAAGAGCCGTCATCCCGGTTGCCAGGTCGTTCGCCGCCGGGGGAAGGTTTACGTCATCAACAAAACCAATCCTCGGTTCAAAGCCCGCCAGAGGTAACCCATCCGCGTATTTCCCGTGAAAAAGGACATCCACCCGAAACTCAATCCGGTCGCCTTTGTTGACGTTTCCTCCGGAAAACGTTTTCTCTCCCGCTCGACCGCGCGATCACCCCGCAAGGAAGAGATCGACGGCGTGGAGCATTTCATCGTTTTGCGCGACGTGACCGCCGATTCCCACCCGGCCTATACCGGCGAAAAACGCATGGTCGATTCCGCCGGCCGGGTCGAGAAGTTCGAAAAGAAATTCCGTCGGCTCCGCCGCAAGGCCTGAGCCGGAAGTCGTTCCGGAACCCATTTGACCCCGCCCAACCCCGCCCTCACGGGCGGGCCTACGGTGGAATTCGGATCCGTAGGCCGTCTCCGTGAGGAGCGGGCGCGATGTTTTCAGTCCAGCGTGTGGACGATCAACCCGCTCCGGAGCTTGGGTTCGAACCAGGTGGTTTTGGGTGGCATGATATTGCCGGTGTCGGCAATGGTCATGAGTTGTTGCATCGTCACCGGGTACAGGGAAAAGGCGACCTTCATCTCGCCGCTGTCCACGCGGCGCTCCAGTTCCTCCAGACCGCGGATACCGCCGACGAAATCAATGCGTTTGTCGGTGCGGAGGTTTTCGATGCCCAGGATGTCGGCCAGGACGTGTTTGGAAAGCACGGTGACGTCGAGCGATCCGATCGGATCATTGTCGTCGTTGGTTTCCGGTTTGGCGGTCAGAGCGTACCAGGCGCCCTCCAGGTACATGCCGAAGGTGTGCGGTTCCTCCGGTTTGAACCGCTCGCGGCCCGTTTCCCTGACCTCGAATCCGGTCTTCAGGCGATCGAGGAAAGCGGCGGGTTCCAGGCCGTTGAGGTCTTTCACCACGCGGTTGTAGTCGATGATCCCGAGCTGGTTGTGCGGAAAGAGCACCGCCATGAAGAAGTTGTACTCCTCCTCGCCGGTGTGGTCCGGGTTGTTGTTCTTTTTTTCCGCCCCCACCAGTGCGGCCGCCGCGGTGCGGTGGTGTCCGTCGGCGACGTAAAACGCGGGAACCTCCGCGAAAAGCTCCTCCAGCCGGAGGATGGTCGCGTCGTGCTCGATCACCCAGAAGCGGTGGCCGAAGCCGTCGTCGGCGACAAAGTCGTACTCCGGTTCGCCTTGGGCGACGGTGGCGACGATGCGGTCGATTTCGTCCACCGCCGGGTAGGTGAAAAAGACCGGTTCGGCGTTGGCGTTAGTGACCCGCACGTGCTTCATCCGGTCCTCTTCTTTGTCGGAACGGGTGAGTTCGTGTTTCTTGATCGTGTCGTTGAGATAATCCTCGACCGCGGCGCAGCCGACGATGCCGTACTGGGTCTTTTCGCCCCAGGTCTGGGCATAAACGTAGAAGAGCCGTTTCGGATCCTGAACGAGGGTGCCCTGGTCGATGAACTTCCGGAAGTTCTCCCGCGCCTTGTTGTAAACCGCGTCCGAATAGTGGTCGGTGTCCTCCGGCAGTTCGATCTCGGGTTTCACGACCCGCAGAAAACTGTGCGGGTTGTCTCCCGCCTCGCGCCGGGCCTCCTTGGAGTCGAGGACGTCGTAGGGCCGCGAGGCAACTTTCGGGGCCAGTTCGCCGGGTGGACGATAACCTTGGAATGGTTTCAGTGTAGCCATAATGAATAGTCTTTCTTGCTCTTGTCGGCAGCTCAACTGCTTTCCGTCGCGCCCCGAAATGGCAACCATAATTTCCCTCGTCAAAGCCGGACGGCCTTTTCATGCTGTCGATTTCCCGCCATGAAAGTCACCGGTCTAGCCATCGTCCCACCTCCCGAAGCCTCGGGTATGCCCCGGGTTACCCCGGAACTGCTCGCCTCCGTTCTGGCGCGTTATTCCCGCAGCAATGACGGGCTGGGGGCGATCCTGGCCAAAGTCGATCTGGATGACCCCGGCGCCTCGATCGACCGGATCCTGAGATTCGTCGATTACGGTCACGCGTCGATCGGCGGCTTGACCGGAGGCATTGCCGTGGCGGTGGACGATGTTTCGATGTGGCTGGCCTACAAACTGTTCGAAATATCACAGATGGCCGATGGCCAGGAGTCGAGCACCCGGTACATCACCATGAACCCGACCAACGTGCCGGAGGCCGGGGAAATCGGGATTCCGGAGGAACTGGCGGAGGAGTGGAGCGAACTTCTGGCCGACGCGTTCGCGGCTTACGGAGGCGAGTACCGCCGCCTCGACCGCGAGGCGGAGTGCAATCCGGCTGTGGTTCGCTGTCCGGAAGGAGCCAAGCCGGCTGTCGTGAAGCGCCTTCGCAAGAATTACGCGCTCGACCGGGCGCGTTATTTCGTGCCGTTCGCCACCCGCACCAATCTCGCGCTGGTCATGACCTCGCGCATGTGGGCCGAAACGGTCAAACACCTCGCTTCCCTCCCTCAGCCGGAGGCGCGCCGTGCGGCCGATCTGCTGCGGGCGGAGCTGGAGAAGATCTCACCCCGCCTCATGCGCCACAGTCAGCGCGACGAGTCGTTCGCGCGGCAGGCCGAGGCGGATCTGGCTTACAGTATCGAGACGGGGCTGTCGGGACTGTCCCACGAGGCGCTCCCGGATCGGACGTGGGTGAAAATCGACGCCGAGACGCCGCCGTTCCTGCCGGAAACGCAGCCGGTTCCCGAGGCTCTCCGCCACCGCGCCAATCGCTACGGCCGTGCCGGTCGCGCCCTGCGGCGCATGCGGGCGGCCTTTGCCTGGAACAACCTCGCGGTGGCCGAGCTGCGCGATCTCAACCGTCATCGCACCGGCCATCGATTCACGCCGTTGGTGCAGCACGGCTTTTACCTGCCGCCGGAGATCGACGTCGCCGCGCACCGTTCCCTGCTGGAGCGACAGACCGTTTTTCTCCGCCGCCTGCTGGAAGCGGGTTCCCCGGCTTACCCCTACGCGCTGCTTTTGGGCAGCCAGACACCGTTCGAACACGTCACCCAGGGGGACAAGTTCATCTACGAGGCCGAGTTGCGCACCGGCATGGGAGCTCATTTCCGCTACGCCGAGCACCTGAGCGCCGCGCTCGACCGGTTCTTTGAATCGGTGCCGGAGGCCCGGGACTGGGTCTGGAAGGGCCTGGCCGAGCCGGAGTGACCGGGTTGGCGGAAGATTACCCGTCGGTCCGGCGCCGGCCGCGTCGCGGGATGGTCACAACAGTCTCCCGCACGCGGGCGATGGTGTCCGGCTCCAGATAACCGCCGTACGCGATTGCCGGCAGGACGGCGGATCCCTTGCCCAGGACGGTTCCCGGTTGCAGAACGGCGTTGCAACCCGCCTCGGCCTCGTCGCCCAGGAGTGCCCCGAGTTTGCGCAGGCCGGTCGGCTTCGGGCCGTCGGGTGTGTGGACGGAGACCGGTTGCCGGTCGAGGCGCAGATTCGCGAGCACCGCCCCTGCGCCAAGGTGGGCGCCGCGGCCGAGGATCGAATCACCGACGTAACTGAAGTGGGGGACCTCGACGCCGTCGAGAAGCAGGCAGTTCTTGAACTCGCAGGCGTTTCCCAGCACGCAGTGGTTTCCCACAATCACGTTGCCACGCACGTAGGCTCCGGGACGGATTTCGGTTCCCGCGCCGACGTACAGCGGCCCGATCAGCGTGCAGGTGTGCGGCAGCGTTACCGTCGGATCCAGAAAAACCGCGCCTTCGCAATGAACGCCGGCCGGAATTTCCCGTTTGCCGTCCGGAAAGCGGTGGCCCCGCAAGGCCGCGCCGATGGCCGGAACCCACTCCCAGGGGGAGACGTCCGCCGGGAAGTGCGCCGCGAAGGGAAAGGCCTCCGGCAGCGTGAACAGATCGGAAGCGAGCATGCTACCTATCGGCCCGGACGCGGTTTTTCTTGTCTTCCTTTTCTTCCTCCAATCGGGCCTTCTCCAGGGAGATCTGTTTTCTGATCTGCTCCGCTTCCGTCTGATTTCCCTGCCTCAAGGCGTCGTCGAGCTGCTTCTGCAGAAAAATCTCCCGTTCGGCCACTTTCGCGGCGTAGTCCTTGTCGAGTTTCGCCAGGGCTTCCTTTTGCTCCTGGGTGAGGGGTTTCCCGGCCTCGGGATCCGAGGCGTTGAGGCGTTCCATAGCCAGTTCGTAGGCGCTTTTCATGGCGCGACCTTGTGCGCTCAACCGGGAAAAGTCAAACGCGCGCCGATCGCCAGCAGGGCTCCCAGAGCCAGGAAGGGCAGGAACGCGTTGATCCGCCGGATACGGCCCGCGTATTCGGCGTAAAGCAACAGACCGATCAGAACCGCTCCGGTGGCGAGGCCGGCGAACAGGTCGTGCCGGTATTCCGCGCTCCAGAAATGCAGGGGCAGGTGCCACCAGAGGGCGACCGCGATTTCCATGACGAGAATGACCATCCAGGCGGCGTGGTTGAAGAGCACGGTCAAGACGGTCAACCCGAACAGCCCGAAAAAGAGCGCCATCATACCGGCCGAGATCACGACCGCGGCGAGCGAGACGAGGACGACGTTCAGCACGACCGCTCCCGGGGCGAAGACGTTGAAATAGTACACCCCCAGGGGCGTGCTGGCCAGGGTCGCGGTCAGGCTGACGGCGAGACTGCCCAGAAAAAAGCGCCGCCCCGATTCCAGATTGCGCCGGATTGTGTCCTGGTCATCGCGGGGGAGCCAACCGAACGGCTGCCAGCATTCCTGCCAGTGGCGGGCGAGGGGAAGGCCGAGCAGGAGAAT
>SLOW01000317.1 GCA_007132315.1 Opitutales bacterium | reverse complement strand
GATTCAGTGATCGAAGACTAAAGCTGGGCCTTGTCTCCGTATTTGAAGGTCACCCAGAGAGTCCGTAATGACGGCACTCCCTGCTCCTCCAGATAACGGCCGTTTAGGGCCAGGTTCACCAGACTGTTTCGGGACATTCTCCAGTAACCCTTCCGCGAGCGGGACGCCTTCTTCACCTGGTCGTTTGGTACGCCAAGCTTGATGAGCATCCGCCGCCGTTTTCGAGGCACTTTCCAGTCCTTCCAGTAACACAGACGAACCCGTCTGCGGATCCATTGGTCCCAATGCAGCACCTCGTTGTAAGGCAAGCCGCATTTGAAGTAATGAAACCACCCCACGCAATAACGCCGGAGCTCGGTGAGGCGTTGCCTCATCGATACACCCCGGCTGCGCGAGGTGATTTCCTGCACTCGGAGCTTGAATCTCCGGGCGGCCTTGTCGGTCCGCCGAATTTTCTTTCCCTGGATGTTAAACCCAAGGAAGCTGCACTCCCGTAGAGGAGCAACCTGACTCTTGTTTTGATTCACCAGCAGCTTCAGTTTCCCTTCCACGTAGTCTTTCACCTCCGCCATGGCGTGAACCGCCTCGGCTTTTGGGGAGAAGCGTTGGGGTCAGCCCTTGAATTAAAAATTAATGGGCCCTCCATTTTGTTTGCAAAGAAATCGCCCAGGCGGTCAGGCTTCGTTTTTGGGGTAATTTCAAAAACCGTAGGGCTCGCGCTTCGGACGGTCCAGCAGGGCGAGTTGTTCGGGACTGCCATTCTCGATTCGTTCGGCGTCGAGGTTCCAGGTCACGCCTTCCCCTGTGCGCACGACGATCTCGGCGAGGTGGCTGATCGTGTCGGAGCGTATGGCCGATTCGAGGGGATTGATCGTCGGTTCGCGGCTGCGCATACAGTCGATGAAGTTTTGCACTTGGTTGTCGCTGACGTAAGCACGCCGATCCGTTTCCTTGAATGGAAAGTTCGCTGTGGACATGTATTTACCGTCTTTGAAGAGATAGATGGCGCCGCGCGAATATTGAACCCATCCTTCGGAACCCTTGAACACGGTGCCGTCGCCCCGCCAGAAACGAGTGTACTCGGTCACGATGGGAAGCGCGGTTTCCGAATCCATGAAGCGCATTGGAATTCCGTTCGGGTAGCGGCAATGAATGTCCCAGGCGCGGGTGGTGTTGTAGAGAGATTCCGGATGCGGCAGGACACCCGTTCCCTCGTAGTGGACGGGACCGCTGTCGTCCATGTCCAGTCCCCACTGGCAGATATCGAGCGGGTGCGAGCCCCAGCCGGCGATAAAGCCGATCGCGTAATTGTAGCTGTGCCATGAAGCGTGCATCGTAACGCGTTCAGGGTGGAACGGGAGCAGTTCGGAGGGGCCGACGTAGAGATCGTAATCGAGTCCTTCAGGGACCGGTTGTTCCTTCGCGGTAAAGGGATCCATATGCGCGCTGCCTAGGGACGGCGACCAAACATCCACCTCCTGCAGCGCTCCAATGTATCCATTTCTTACGATGTCGATAGCCGTACGGGCAAAGAGGGAAGACCGTTGCTGGGTCCCGTATTGGAATAGGATGTCTTTTTTCTCAAACATCCGCCGTAACCGGAACGCGTCGAGGAGTGATACACCCAAAGGTTTTTCCACATACATGTCTTTTCCGTGGCGGGCGGCTTCCATTGCGACTGGAACATGCCAGTGATCGGGAGTGGCCAGGATAATGCCATCGATCTCGTCGCTACCGATGATCACGCGGAAATCGTTGTAGGCCTTGCAATGAGTATCGTCGCGGGAGACGTTGTACTCTCGTGCGAAGCGGTCGCGCTTTTCCTTTACCGGATTGACCATCGCCACGATGTTGACGTCATCGGGAATCTCGCGCACCAATTGCTCGGCGCGGTTGCCGCAACCGATGACGGCCAGATTCAGGCGGTTCAGGGCGGATCGGCGGTTGCCGATCAGCAGAGCGGGTGCTACGGTCAGCCCCGACGCGAGGGCGGCGCCGGTTTTCAGGAAGGATCTTCGGGAGAGTGAGGGTTTGTTCATGATTCAGTTTTAGTTCAGGGAATCTTGTGTCGGACGTGTGCCCGTTCCTCAGGAGATTGCGTTCGCCTCCCATTTTCGCAGACGTTCCGCCGAGGTCTTTAAAGCATCCGCGCCGGCTATTTCGAGTGTTGTGGGACCGTCGAACCCCGCAGCCTTCAGTTCCTGAACCACGGCTTCGATACCGACAACGCCATCTCCCAGTGGAATCCCGCTCATGCCACAGCCAAACACTTTTCCTCGCTGCGCTTCCATTTCGATGGGCATGTCCTTCCAGTGGACGTGCCGAATGCGCTTGCCGAATATTCGGACAAACTCCAGGGGATCACCGCCACCGAGCCAGACGTTGCCGGTGTCGAGATTCACGCCCACTCGCTCCTCGTGGCCCAGCGCGTCGAGCAGTTTGGTCATGCTTTCGATGCTGTCGGTCAGGATGCCGTGGGGTTCGAGCAGCAAATCGATGTTCAACTTCTCCGCCCAACGGACCGGTTCGTACAGCTTTTCTTTAACCATGAAGACCCGCTGTTCTTCGGTAAGATTGTGCCCGAAAGCGGTTTTCGGATCACCCTCGGTGGTGATCACTTGCTTGACCCCCAGAAAGTGGGCGAGTTTGATCGCTTTTATGACTTGTGCCGTGCCGTAGCGGGCGGGTGAACTCGGGTCGAGCAAGTTGGCGTGCGAGCAGACGCTCGTGAGAGTGAGACCGAATTCATTCAGCAGGCTCAGGATGTCAACAGGATGACTGTCGAGGCTGAGCGAAGCGGAAAAACCGAATTCAGTGCCCAAAGTAGCCCCGTCGTGATTGTCGGTGAGGTCGGCGTAATCAAAACCCAGTTCGCGGATCCCCTCGAATTGGCGGCGCATGGGTGTAAACGGTTCAATCAGAGCGAAGCATCCGATTTTCATAGTTCAATCCTTTTTATGTTTTCGTTGGTGTTTCCGGCGTCTATGCCGCCGGTCAGTTTCTACGGGTCGAACGTTTCCGTCCCGGTCGCGGCCCATTTTGTCCCGCGCAATAGCAGTGTTTGGAACCCTTCATTTTTCATAAAATGGTGCTCGTGACCCAACAGCAGTGTGAAACCCCTCCCATCGCCGAATGATGTTACCAACGCGCTTGGCTGACCCTCGGCCTCGGTCAATACCAACGCCTCCTCATGCAGATCGGGGTTAATCCAGAGTTCATCTTTGGTCGTGAAGGCCTCCATGCCGCGGGTCACGGGATGATCCGGCTCGACGATTTCCACTTTGAATTCATGAGGTTGGCGGTGGCTTGTCAGCCCTTGGGTCCAGGTCGCACCGGTCAATTCGGGAAAGCCATCCCATTCCCAGAAGGATGAACTGCCGGCATGGACGACCACGAATCCTTTGCCAGCGCGCACGAAATCAAGTACGGCGGCCCGGAGGGATTCCGGCCAGGTTGGCCCGTTCATTCCGAAGGTATTCCAGTTGCTCAACAAGACATCGTAGCCCTCCAGGTCACCCGCCACCAGCTCATGCGGCCGCTCCGTGACGGAAACCTCAAACAAGCCGCCCTCTTCGAGGATCTCCTGCAACACGGGCGTGGTCGCCCTCCAGTTATGGTTGTTGGAACCTGAAAGAATCAGCACATTAAGGCCCTCTCCGGTCGCCGAAAGCGGCAGGGCAAAAGCGGCCGTGGCAAAAGCCACCCGCACTTTTCGAGATCGCCGCACGAGTTTCCAAATCGAGTTTTTCATCTTAACTTCCCTGATTGACGGGAGTAATCTTAGGGATAGATGCACGCACCTGTCGTTCACAAACCGTTAGGTGGCGAATTTTGAACATTTTTCTTTCTCATGGTGTCTCAACCGGTAATTCTTGAGATCTATGGCCACACGATCCGCCCCCATCTACAAAGATCAAGACAAGACGTATCGTGCTGATACGTGCAGTCCGCTGATTGATGCGGCCAACAGGGGCAAGGTGGTTCTGAAAGCGCTTTCGCGCTCCCATTATCCCGGTCGGGTGCTGGATGACGAGCAACTTCCCGGTCTCCAGAGCACCGGATACTGGAATGCCACGCGCGAGCAGGACTGGGGGCTGCCGTGGCACCGCAACGAGGGCATCGAACTGACGTTTCTGGAGACGGGTACCTTACCCTTCTCGGTGAGAGGTAAAACGTGGCAGCTCAACTCCGGTTCGTTGACCATCACCCGTCCGTGGCAACAGCACAAGGTCGGTCAGCCCAACATTGAAATCGGCTGTCTCCACTGGCTCATAATCGACGTAGGAGTGCGCCATCCTCACCAGCCCTGGCAGTGGCCCGGTTGGCTGGTTTTGACCCCTGACGACCTTGCCGAATTGACCGGATATTTGCGGGAGAACGAGCAGCCGGTATGGCGGGCCACTGATGCGATCAAGGGATGCTTCAGGCAGATCGGCGGTGCTGTGGAGGCGGAGTCCGGGGTCTCGCGCCTGGCGGTCTTTATCAACGAACTCTTTCTGAACCTGTTGGTGCTATTCCGTCGTGAAGACGTCCCGCGCGACAAGGGGCTCACCAGGACCCAGCGTAGCGTCGAATTGTTTCTTACGTCACTCGAGGAACGTTATGCCGAAGAGTGGACGCTTGATGCCATGGCCCGGGTTTGCGGTCTTGGTGTGACGCGCTTCGTGCATAACTGTCGCCATGCCGTCAATCTTCCGCCGATGCAGTATCTCTCTCTTCTTCGGACCAGGGCCGCGACAGAGAAGCTGAGGCAATGTCCTGACAAAACCATCACGGAAATCGCCTTCGAATGTGGTTTCTCGAGCAGCCAGTATTTCGCCACCTGCTTTCGCAAGCACTATGGCAGGACCCCGAAGCAGTTCAGGACGGATCATCGACCCCCAAGATGATCCCCCTGCCTGGCATCCGCACACGGAATCTTCAGGCGACCTAAAGAGCGGCACAGCCCATAACCATAGGTTCTTCGCCTGACATTCCTGTCTCCTCCGGCTTAGGAAAACGCTTCGCGACAGGTCATCACTCCCATTGTTTTGGGACCCATATATTCTACTAACCTGAATGGCACTCGGATAAGGCGCTTAATCGTATCATCCCGCCTTGCGGGATGACCCCGAACCAAGAACCAAGCAGCATTCCTACTAACACGTTAATGTGAATGGCACTCGGTTAAGCAGGGT
>SLOW01000050.1 GCA_007132315.1 Opitutales bacterium | reverse complement strand
CGGAGAGATTCGAACTCTCGACCTCTTGCACCCCATGCAAGCGCGCTACCAGGCTGCGCCACGGCCCGAACAAAACGGTACTATAAACGAGTCCTCCCGGGGGAACGCAAGTCATTTTCCTCAATTTCGGCACCATCAATGTCACCGAAGCGCAACCCCGGCCCCATTGACGAAAGGGAACGGTCGAATGGCCGTTTCCCCATGATAATCGAGACAACCAGACACCCGCTCTTGAGCGCCGGTTCGCAGGCTTCGAGCCCGGGATTTTCTTGCCCGTCGATCGGACGCGTGGACGTCCCTTGTGGGAGTGACGTTCAAGGCGACACGGATCCGATCCACCAGGATATCAAGCCGGCACAGATGCCACTCCCCGCCCCAATACGTGACCTCGAAAGACACCTCCGTCGCGGGATCCACCGCAACTTCGTACGAAATCCAACCACCCGGCCAACGAATCGCGCCGGTCCGGGATTGAACGACGGATTGACGAATCACACAATTGCGGGTTCCCTGATCCGACCATGAGTCATCACAATCGCCTTCGTAACGCTTTCATTCTCTCCCTGCAGTTGGCGGCACTCTCCTTTCTGGTCGGTTGCGGAAGAAACGACATCGACCCCGACACATCGCCGGATCAAAGTCCACCCACCGATTTTTCAGACAAATACGCGGCGGTACTCGAAGGTTATTTCGCCCTCTCGGAGGTTTTCACCCAAAGCGACGCCGAAGCCGCGGCGCAAAGCGCCTCGGCCCTGGCAAACCTGCTCGAGGACGCCGGCACGGACGACCTGCGGGGCGAAACGGCCCGATTCTGGGAGAATCGCCGCACCGCTTTGCTGGATAGAGCACGCAACATCGCGGAACGGGACGATGTCGAAGACCAACGCTACCAGTTTGAGCACTTGTCCTCCTCGATGATCCAGGTCGCCGAACGTTTCCGGTCACCGGGGCCCGTTATCTACGTACAGCGCTGCCCGATGGTGCGGGGAGGATCGGCGGACTGGTTGAGCCCCGATCCCGGGATCCGCAACCCCTACCACGGCGACCGCATGATGAATTGCGGCACCACTCTGAGCGAAATCCACTGATTTCGCATCAATTCGGGTCACGCCCGGCAAGGGTCGCCGCCTGGGAGGAAACGAACAATCGCTTCACTGAACGGGGGGCCTATCCGGCACCGCCGAGGTGCGCGATCCCCGACCACGTTCCGGTCAACGGAAACGTTTTCCCGGGATACGCGAATGTATTTTCCCCGGACCATTTCAAGTGCGTTCCGCGGCGCCCGGACGGCGCTCGGATTCCACCACGACCTTGATGCCTTCCTGACTCAGGGCCATATCAAACGCCTCCTGAATCCGACCGAGCGGAAAACGGTGGGTGATGAGATCCGTCACGGGAAGCCCAATGCGCTCGGCGCGCTGAAGGAAATGGTACGCGTTCGGGTACTCAAAACTGTTGTACACCCAGCTTCCCGTCACGGTGATCTCCTTCTTGCAGATGTCGTGATGCGGGTTGATGCGGCACTCGCCTCCGTCAACAAAGTGTCCAATCTCACAGATACCGCCGCCGCGGCGGATACATTTGAAGAGCGCCGCGAACGCGGCCGGCACACCAGTCGCCTGGAAACCGTAGTGCGCTCCGAGGCCCTTGGTCAGATCCCCCACAGCGGCGGCCAACGCGTCCATCCCGTCGTAGTCCTTGTAATTCAGGGTTTCGTCGGCACCCATTCTCCGGGCGGTTTCCAGACGTCCGGAAGAACCGTCGATGGCGATGATGTTATTGATGCCGCAGGTCTTCAGGACCGCAACCATGAGCAACCCGATCGGCCCGCATCCCTGTACGATGACCCGCGTTCGAAAATTGAGATTCACCCCGCAGTTCTTGGCCCGTTCGAGAGCGTGGCAAACCACGGCCGCGGGCTCGATCAGAACCCGGAGGTCAACGCTCATGTCGTTCACCACAAAGAAGGAGGAGCCGGGACGAATGATCAGGTACTCACCAAAATACCCGTTGAAAGGATTGTCCGGCTCGTCCGGAAGCAAACCGTAAACCTTCAGGTCGTCACACAAGTTCGCCTTGAGCGGATTGTACTTGGCGATCATACAGGTATCGGACGTTTCCAGAATGCTGGTGACGATTCTGTCCCCGCGCCGAACGGGCTTACCGACGCCATCCATGAGAATCTCCGACCCGACCTCCAGAACCTCCCCCGTACCCTCGTGTCCGAGGACCAAAGGCACGAGGCCGAACGGATCCGAACGGTAACAGTGTGTATCCGTTCCACAGATCCCGCATGCCTCGACTCTGACAAGAATTTCGTCGGAGCGAATGGGACGCAGTGGATACTCCTTGATTTCGAGTGTTTCCGGCGCCACCAACCGTGCGACCCGGCCGCGAGCCGGTGAAGCGGAGGCCGGGGTGGGGACGGGAGCCGGCTCCTTTGTTTCCCGGAGCTTGCCCATCACCTCGTCAACGATCCTGCGAATGGTTTCGGAATTGTTCATCTCGAGTTCCTTTGGTTCTGCGGAAGCAGCACCTTAACCATTCCAAACATCCCGCGTTGTGTCGAGATATCCTTCTGCCGCGTCACCGTGATGCGCTCCCATTCGTCAAGCTCCCGGGTCCCGAATCGTTCAGGTTTGTGTCGTAATGCAAGTCTCCGCCCGTTGCCGGGGTTCCGGAATTTGCCAGAGGAACGCCTCGCTCCGGCCCGTGGTGTCCAGGGCGTGAATCGCGGACAAAAAACGTCTCTCCGAAGCTCCGCTTTCCCACACCTCTGTCGAGCCTATCCCGAATCTCGTTCGCTGGCGAGCCAGGCTTGACGCCAAAGGTCGCGGTGCTTGCGAACCCACTGCATAAGCGCGCGCTCGTACCCGATGTCGCGCCCCTGCTTTTCGGACTCCAACCAACGGTGCCGGGCGATCTCGTCCTTCTCGGCCAGGAATTCGCGGTACAGCCGGGATCTCTTCACAAAGTCCTGGCCGTCGGTCTCACGCCGTGTTTCACGGTTCATTTCTTCTACTCCCAAAGTTTCTTACTTGGCATCACCATATCTTACGAACGGCGTTTAGTCCAGCTAATTAAGACCGCTTTACCAATGCTTTACCGAAAAACCTCCAGGCTGTCAGTGCACCGTCGAACGAGGTCCGGCCGAAAGCTCGGAGCCACGCGACGGAGCTGTGACGTGGCGCCGTGCGTCAAACGGTGCCGGACACTCATGAAGAACCGCACGGCGATCGACCGCGTGGTCATTCTTCAGGCGACGTCGGGTTCTCGGCGGATTCCCCGCTCCGGGGCCGCCGCCGAAACGATTTCCATATCAAACCCGCCAACCCGACGGCGGCCGCAAAGGTCAGACCCGGCGCCCAGACGACGTCGAGCTCGCGAAGCGTGAGGGCGCTGACGAGACACCACAGCGCGGGGATGACCCAACATATCCAGCCGCTCCACCGTCCGGCCGCCACCAGGACAAAACCGATCGTCGCCACCGCGGTCGGATCCGGGTGAACGCCGAAGACCTCCGCCTCCGCCCAACCGCCCCCGGCCACCGGCGCCCAGAATAGGTAAGCGGCGAGCCCGTAAACGAAAAGCGCGAAACCGGCCCATTCCGCCAAACCGAATCGGCGGAAACCCTCCCATTTGAAACGGCCCACCAGGGCACAGCAGAACACCACAACGGCCTGTCCGAGAAACGCCCAGCCGAAATAATCACCGGCCCAATTCAGCTCCGAGTAACGTTGCAGCAAAAACACCCCGCCCGGCCAGAGCCAAGCCAGGGCCAGGAGCGCCCCGGCCGTGCGTCCTCCTCCCCGCACCAACAGCATCGCCGCCGCCAATCCTCCGATCAGAGTCAGCACGTGCAGCGGCCACGCCGCCTCGTTGGTGCGCTCGATCAAGCGAAAATAGACATCCGCCGTGAAGGGAATGAAATCCTCCACCGAATACGTGCGCCAGTCGGCGATCATAGCGATTCGATGTGACGGATCATGCGCTCGCGCATGTCGGCGTCCGGCAGCTCGCCGCTTCCGGATCGCATGTTTTCGCGCAGGTGAGACACCCGGGTGGTGGCGGGGATCGCACAGGTGAGATCAGGATGGGAAACGATAAACTTCAGCAGGAAATCCGCCCAGTCGCGGCACCCGAACGCCTCGACCGCCCATTCCGGGACGGTGTGGTTCGCCTTGAGGTCGCGGATCAGGCCCCCTCCGTCATACGGGCGATTGGCGATCACGGCGATGCCCTCGTCGCGGGCCGCCGGCAGCAGACGCTCCTCGACCTCGCGATGAGTGATGTTGTACGTGAGCTGAACGAAATCGAGATCCCCCCGGCGCATGATACGTTCGAACTCATCGTGACGCCGGCCGTGCGAGGTCGTGATCCCGACGTAACGGATCTCCCCGGCCTCCTTCATCTCCAGGAGCGTTTCCAAATGTTCCTCCCACGACACCAGGTTGTGCACCTGCATGAGATCGAACGTTTCGACCCCCCATTTCGATGCCGACTCCGCGATCTGCTCGCTGATGCGGTCGCCGTCGCGGGTCCAGACCTTTTCGGCCGAGAAAAGGGTATCCGGAAAACCGATACGATCGAAAGCGAACCCCAGAACCTCGTCCGCCGATCCGTACATGGGCGAACAATCGATCATGCCGCCGCCCTCGTCGAAGAACGCCTCGACCACCTCCGTGCGCGCCAGTCTCAACTCGCGATCGTCCCCCACGTTGAACGTTCGCCACGTCCCCAAACCGATGACGGGAATATCCTCCCCGGTGGTGTGGATCGGTCGGGTCAGGGTCCTGCCGTTGGCCGCGGTCAGCGGCAGGGACGAAAGCGAGAACGCGGCGGCGCCGGCTCCCAGGATTTTCAGGGCTTCGCGGCGGGTGATGACTGTTTGCTTCTTCATCGGGTAATCTCCGTGCCTTTGGGTTGTCGTATTTTCCGGACGCCCGGAATCAAACGCCTCCAGGCACCGGTTCGGAATTGAAAAGAACTACTCATAGGCGACGATTCTCTGGAATGGACGGCAGTCCCGACGGCTCCACTCAACCCCCGGATCCGGATTTCCCCGCAGAGGAGCGCGCCCCGCCGGCTTCCGCAAGGACCGGTTTCAGACGTTCGGGCCGCACCGCGACCGTGCCGAGAATCAGCATAAAACACAACAGAACGAACAGTTTATTGAT
>SLOW01000300.1 GCA_007132315.1 Opitutales bacterium | reverse complement strand
TTTCTTTTCCGCCTTTTCCCTTGTCTTAGGTCCTTCTTGTACGTATCAAAAAACCATTTCACGTATTCTTACTGCGGGAATCTGGAAAGCGGAACACCACGACTGAAAAGATAAGGTCATGAAACAGACTTCTCCCGTACTTGTATCGACAACTCTCGCATTTACACTGATTTCTATGTCGCTTCCGTCAGCGGAAGGCATTGTTCGCCGACACGATGTCGACGACCAAAACTACCTGGATTTCGGCGCACAGTTTCCGAGTGTCGGCATGCTGACCTCCGGCTCCAGTCTCGGGAGCGGTGTCCTGATCGATTCACGCTGGGTGCTGACCGCGGCGCACCTTCAGGACGGGGACACCGCTCCGGAGCAGTTCGAGGTGGGCGACGGCCTTTATAACGTAAGCGAGTTTCATCGACATCCCGATTGGAATTCCGAAGCCGATCCAAACGACGCGAGTTTGGAAGGAAACGACATTGCGCTGGCGCGCCTGGACAGTCCGGTTGCGGGCATCGATCCCTCGAATTGGTACACCGGCGGCAACGAGGTGGGCGCGATCGGCATCTCGGTGGGTTTCGGCAACACCGGAACAGGCGAAGATGGACAGGTCTCAGGGACTGCGGGAACCAAGCGGGCGGCCGAAAGCACCATCGAACGCGACGATGACGCCGGCGGCCCGGGCCCACCACAGCCGACCGTCCAGGTGGACACGACCCTGGAATACGACTTTCTCCCTCCAGACGACGCCGATGTGCTCCCGCTTGAAGGCGCCGCCGCCCAGGGCGACAGCGGCGGTCCCGTCTTTATCGATCTTGGAGACGAGCCGGTGGTTGCAGGCATTCATTCGTTTGTGATCAACTGGAACGACACCGACGACGGCCTGGCCACTTATGGCGACACCGTCGCCTCAACCCGTGTTAGCCTTTACGACGATTGGATCGTTTCCACCATTCCTGAACCCGGAACCTGGGGACTGTTGAACGGGTTTGCGGTTTTTGCGCTGGCCGCGTTCCTGCGCCGCCGAAAGGGATCTTGACCACTCGAGCTCGCAGAAGCTCAATGCCAAACGTTCGCCCACATATTCCCATACTTGTCGCCGCAGTGGCGACACTGGCATCGCCCCTGGCGGGGCTGGAGGTTCACGACTACGATCCCGGGCGCCACGACCGGTTCATCGCGGGCACCTTCCCGGGCAATCCCGAGCCGAATCCCGGGCTTTGGGTGAACGACGCCGATTTCGCCGGCGTCGGCTGGAGCGCGGACGACTCACGTAAAAGCTTCGCGTTGATCTCGCCCCGGCATTTCGTCGCAGCCAATCACTTCCGCCCCCCCACCGGCTCGCAGATCCTGTTTCTCGGCCCGGACGGGGAAGTGCGCAGCTACACGTACGAAAAATTCCACAACATCCAGAACGAAGGCGGCGAAAACACCGATCTTTTCATCGGCGAGCTGTCCGAGGATATTCCCAAATCGCACGGGATCCCGTTCTATGCGGTGCTCGACAAGCCGGAGGCGGAATTGGAGGGAATGGAAATCCTCGTGTATGGGCGGGGAAACGACGAACCGCGCGTGGGACGTGGCGAAATCGCCGGCTTCAGGGACTCCTTTGGCGGCGGGGGACCGCCGATCCAGGACGGTCCCCTCAACGACACCCGCCACTACACCTTTGAATACAGGGAGAATTCCGCCGGCACGGACGACGCCTATCTGGAAATGGGCGATTCCGGAAGTCCGTCGTTTATTATATTCGAGGGGGAACCGACCGTATCCGGTATCCATTCGGCGCTCGAAGACAACAGCACCCCGGTTCAAGACCGGTTTACCTCATTCGATTCCTTTATTCTTCACTACCGGGATCAGTTCGATGCGCACATGAGCAACACCGGCCACCAATTGACCTTGGTGCCCGGCACCGATGAAAACGACAATGACGAGGACAGCTCCGAAGACGACGCAACGCTCGCCATCACCGGAATCACCGTGGCCGACGGCAGTGTCATCCTGACCATCGACAATTCCAGCGGCGATCCCTACACGGTCCTGCGCACCCACGACCTCCATTCAGACGAATGGGAAGCCGTAGCGACGGACGTCACCGGGGACACCTGGACCGGAACGGTCCCGGACAACACCCCGAAAATGTTCTGGCGACTGGAGCGCGAATGACTCCGACCGGCCAAACATGTGAATGCGCACCGCGTTGTTCCGCGTCGGGGTGGTGATCGACGGATTTTATTGATTATTGTTCAATGCTTCCTAATTGCAAACCCGTGACTGCCCGTCAGCGATTTGAATCATCCCTTCTTCTCGGGCCGGTTTCCAGGCTCCGGTCGAGCATTCTCCGGGCATCCGCTTCGTCGAAATCGGGGTGTTCCATGAGGGTTTCCGTAGCGAACTCTTGAAATTGGTTGTAGTTATCCAGCAGTGCCTCAAGCTGCCCGCTCAACTCCACGAACTCCCCGGAACCCCGGTCGGCCTCGCTCAGGGCATTGTCCAACGTTCGCATTTCCGCCCGATACGCGCTGAACCGCTCACTGATTGCCGCGATTTCGGGCGAATTCCCGCCGACGGTTCTCAACCGCTCCCGTAAATCCCGCCATTGATCTCTTTCGTCCTGGCGATCCTCCCGTTCGCTTTGACGTTCCACTCTTTCAGCCTGGCGCTGTTGTCGTTCACTTCCTTGTCCTTCCCCATCCGGTGTACCGTCGCCCGAAATCACATAACCCCTGGCCAATCCGACATGTCGATCATACTCGCCATGTCTGAGATGGAGGCGGTTTGTTTCCGGATCGAATGCAACCGCTTCGATTCCGTGACGGGTCTGGCCGACCTCGATCCAGAATCCTTGATTGTTTTCCGGATCGTGCAGGCTGAACATACGCGTGCCGGGAAGAGTGACGATCGAACGAAGCTCGATATTCGCCAAGTATTCGGAAACCTCGCCTTCGGTTTCGATGCCATCCTCACCCGCAAAGGCTAGAGAAGCTGCCAATAAGGCCGTTGCTGCCAATGGAGCGGCGACAAGTTGGAAGATTGAGTGTTTCATAACACCCTACTCACTCCCGCCCGCACAGAAATCTTACAGATTCTTTCAGAATAAAAGAGAATCAGCGCGATTGCCGGGAGAAGACGACATACAATACGGGCATGAGGAACAGAGCGACCAGGATCTCGGCGCCCAGACCGCCGATCGCGGCCACCGCCATGGGTTGCAGCATGTCGCCGCCTTCTCCGATATTCAAAGCCAACGGAAAGAGCCCGGCGATGACCGATACGCTGGTCATCACCCGGGGGCGCAGGCGGATACAAGCGGCTTCCACGACCGCGGCGGCGGGCGACACCGCCTTGTCCCGGCGGATCTCTTCGGCGAAGTTCAGCAGGAGCACGCCGTCGTTTACCGTCGCCGCGACGACCACCAGAATCCCGATCATGACGGTCGCTCCCAGACCCAGGCCGGTCGCCCACAAGGCGAACGCCATTCCCGCCAGGCAAACGGGCAGGGTCAGGAGTATGAGAAAAGGCAGTAGGAGCCGGTTGAATTGGACGGCCAGGACGACAAAAGCGAAAAACAGGGCGAAAGTGACGATCAGGAACATGGTGCGCTGCATGTCGCGCAAGAGTTCGGCCTGGCCGCCGAAGTCAAAACGGTAGCCGGCCGGCAGGGACACTTTTTGCAGGTCCCCTTCCAGCTGGGAGAGGGATTCTCCCAGCCGAACTCCCGCCGTGTCGGTCGACACGAGCACCTGGCGGACTTGGTTCTCGCGCTGGATTTCGACAGCCCCGGTCGCCTCGCGCACCTCGGCGATCTCGTGCAGCCGCACCTGCCCGCCGCCGGGTCGATCCAGCAGGAGATCGGCGACGTCCCGCCGCGAGCCCAGGGAGGGCTCTTCCACCATGACGCGGACATCATAATGCCGGTCGCCTTCCTTATACCGTGTGGCCACCGTTCCGCCGACGAGGGTGCGCAGGGACCGGGCCGCGTCGGTGATGGAAAGCCCCAGTTCCGCAGCGCGGACACGGTCGATAACAATTTGAAATTCCGGCCGTTCCATGTCCATGTCGACATTCACGTTGGTCAGATAATCGAGGGAACGCATCACTCCGGCGGTTTCTTCCGCCCGTTCGAACAAGGTCGGCACATGTGCTCCCTGGAGTTTGACCACGATATCCGAGGCCCCCCCGGCGCCGGCCCGGATCCCCCGGGTCGAGGCCGAGCGCACCCGGATCGTCGCCCCGGGCTCTTCGATCGAGGCCAGGGTTTGGCGCAAATGGCGGACGAAAGCTTCGGTGCTCATCGGTCGTTCCCGCCGGGGCGCCAACTGGATGTTCACCTCGCCCTCGTTGGGGTTCTCCTGGGTGAACAACCCGCGTGACCGGCCGCCGCTGAGCGCGAACACGCTCTCGATGTACGGTTCCCCGGAAAGGGCCTCCTCGACGCGCCTGACAATTCGATCGCTTTGCTCGACCGAGGCGCCGGTGGGCAGGCCGACGCGCACGGTCAGCCGCCCGTCGTCCATGCCCGGGAGAAATTCGAAGCCCAGCCTCGGCAGCACCGATACGCCAAAGGCCGCCAGGAGCACAAAGCCCACCAGCAACGGCCACCGCGGACGGATGGAAAACCACCGGAACCGCCGCCCAGCCCGCAGGCGACCTTGCAGCATCCAGGTCAAAATTCGTCCGTATCGGTCCGTGATCCAGGCGAAAACCTGTTGAAAACGGGACCGCCCGGCGGTGGTCGGACGGGCGTGCGCGAAGGTGACCGCCAGCATCGGCGTCAGGGTCACCGCCGCGAGCAGACTGAGGCCCACCACTCCGGCAATGACCAGAATCAATTCCCGCATCAGCAGGCTGGCAAGCCCCGGCACCAGCAAAAATGGGGCGAACAAGGCCATGTAGGCGAGAGTGGCCGCCATGATGGCCGGGCCGACCTGGCTCGTGGCCTCGACCGCCAGGGGACGCAGGGGCCTTTCCGGTTCCAATTCACGCCGTCGAGTGATGTTTTCCAGAACCACCATGGAATTGTCCAGCACCACCCCCACCGCCACAACGAGTCCGCCCAGGGTGAAAATGTTCAGCGAGAATCCCAGCAACCGCATCAGCGCGAAATTGACGATCAGGATCGTTGGCAGGACCGCGACCATCACCAACACCTGCCGCAGGCTGCCCAGGAAAAGGTAGATCACCAGGATCAC
>SLOW01000064.1 GCA_007132315.1 Opitutales bacterium | reverse complement strand
GATCCCGACTACAATCTGGACGACCTCATCCATCCCAACGAACGCGGCCACCGCGTGATCGCCGAAAACGTCTGGACGTATCTGGCTTCGCTGGTGCGGGACTGACGAGAGCGGCGGTCTTTGAGGACGTGCCCCCGCCGGTGCGGGCGGGGACGCCCGCGGTCCCAGGGGGAATCGGTCTGCCGGCTTGCCATCTCGGGCTTCAAGGATTCACCTGTGTTCGGTCACAGATTGATCCATTCCGCATGAAGATCGCGTTCGACAAGAAGACCGTGTCGCTTTCGGTGGGGGAATTCGCCGCCTTCAGCAACGCGCCCGAGACGGCCCGTCAAAGCCGGGCCGGCGGCCTGTGGCGGGCGCAGGTCGGCACGGCCTGGCACGGGGAGCTGCGGCGGCGCTCGGAACAGGAGTCCGGAGAGTGCCGGTTCGAGATCCCGATCTCGGGCCGCTGGCCATGCCGGGGCTGGACAATCGAACTCCAAGGGCGCGCCGACCAGGTGTTGATTCGCGGGGATCACGTGCTGCTGCGCGAAGTCAAAACCGTCTCGGATTCCCTTCCCGTATCGGAGCCCGAACTGCGACGTCATTATCCGGCCTACTTTCGTCAAATCGCGGCCTACCGGGCTCTGTATCCCTTCAGCGCGCCGGAGGGAACCCCTTCCGATACGCCGGAAGCGGAACTGCTGTTCCTGGAAATCAACACCGGACTCACCCAATGCGTGCGTCTGGACACCGAAGACGACGCGGCTTTCCGCGACCAGGTCGAACGCCTGGTGGAATTCCTGCAACAACGCGGCGATCACCTCCGACGCCTGCGGGATTGCCGGATCCGCTCTCCCTTCGAAACCCCCCGGCCCGGGCAGGACACGATATCCGGGGAACTCGAGCGGGCGGTGGCGAAGTATCCGGTCATCCTCTTTGAGGCCCCCACCGGATTCGGAAAGACCGCGTACCTCCTCGAACGGGCGCTCAACGAACTCAAGGACGGTCGCGTAACCCGGATCCTCTACCTCACCGGCAAAGCCACCGGACAATTGCAAGTCCATCGCGAACTCCGGTCCATGCTGGCCGAGGATACGCCGGTGTCGCGCGTGCAGGTGCGCAACAAGCGCGACCACTGCATCAACACGGTATTCCACTGTTTCCGGGAAACGTGCCCGTTCCTGGAGGACCTGGAAGAACGCTGGGAAAAAAGCGCCCTGCGCGCCGGCGGACTCATCGAGCGGACCGAGTTCGACCTCGATACCGTGCGTGCGGCCGGACGGGAAAGCGGGATTTGTCCCTACGAAATCACCCGCGCCACCCTGCCGGCCGCCGACATCTGGATCGGCGATTACAATTACGTCTTTTCGCCGGCCAACCGCTCGTTCTTCCACGAGCGACCCGGCTTCGATCCGGCCCAGACGCTGTTGATCGTGGACGAGGCGCACAACCTGCCGGCCCGCGTGGCCGACAACCATTCGGTTCGTTTCGGAACGGCCGAAGCGCGCGATGTGTTGACCGACTTCACCTTCCAGGACGCGTCTTCCGGCCTGCGCCGAAGCTGGGAAGATTTCCTCGATTTTATTGCCGCCCTTCGGCCGTGCGACCGGTGTGCCCCTGCCGATGAAGAACACCTGGCCGCAACCACTCGCAACGTAGTCGAACACCTGCAAGCCACACCGCCGGATTACGCCGGCCTGGCGCCCGAAACCCTGCGCCATCTCGACGCCGTGATCGCTTTGCACCGCTTTCTGGAAGAAGTCGAGATCGACAAACTGCTCTGGGTACCGAAAAGCGGCGTACTCGCCGGATCGTGCCTCGACGCCTCCGTTCCCTTGGCGAAGACCCTGCGCGCCTACCGCACGGCCATTCTCGCCTCGGCCACGTTCGGCCCGGAAACCGCGTTTCTAAAACAATGCGGGCTCGACCACGAGCCCGAGCGCGCGGTCCAAATCACGGCCGCCGCCCCGTGGCGTGAAGGCGCGTACAACATCGCCATCGACCTCCGGCCCGACACCCGCTACCGGCAGCGCGAACGGCACATGGAGGGCATGGCCGGAACCATCGCGCGAATCTGCGAGCACAGCGCCCGGCCGGCGGTGGTCTTCTTCCCTTCGTACCGGTTCGCCCGCGGCGTCCAGCAAACGCTCGCCGAACATTTCCCCGGGCTGCGGGTCGCCGTTCAAGAGCAACGGCAGGGCCTGGAAGAACAAACCGCGTTCATCGAGGAATCGCTGCTCCTGTGCGACGTTCTGTTCCTGATTCTGGGCAGCAGTTACGCCGAGAGCATCGACCTGCTCGGCGGCCGAATCGATTACGCCGTCGTCGCCGGCCCCGCTTTGCCGGAAGTCAATCCGGTCCAGAACGCACGCATGGAGACGGGATCCGCCGTCGAGTCCCGCGACGAGCGGTTCCACCGGGTGTACCAAATTCCCGGCATGCAGAAAGTGAATCAGGCCCTCGGGCGCCTTGTACGGGCTCCCGGTCAACGAACCCGCGTGCTGCTCCTGTGCCGACGCTTCGCCGACCCGGCGTATCGCGGTCTCCTCGCGCCGGACCTCGAAGCCGGCACACTCATCATCGACGATTCCGACCTCGCCTCCTGGCTGGAATTGGATTGACCCGATGAACGCACTTGTCTCGACCGATCAAGTGGATTCGGCGCTGCGGGATCAGGCCCGCTCCACCGGGAAGCGTCGTTCGCCGCATGCCGTTTCATCAACTTGATTTCGGAACCATTCTGCGACGGGTGATTCCCGGCTTACAGGTTCAGCTTGCGCAGGAAAAAGGGCCGGTGCTCCGGACAGGCACCGTGCAGGCGCAGTGCCTCGCGATGCCGCGACGTGCCGTATCCCTTGTGCCGGGCGAGCCCGAACACCGGGTAGCGCATATCCAGTTCGGTCATGAGGCGATCGCGGGTCACTTTGGCGAGGACGGACGCCGTGGCGATGGCCAGCGACTTGCCGTCCCCCCGGACCACGCCCCGGTGGGGATACGGAAAACGCTTCAAAGGCAGGCCGTCGATCAGCAGACGAACGGACGGTCCCTTCGATTGCGCGGTGGCAAACAGATCGTCCTCCTCGTCGCGGAAAAGCGCGTCCCGGGACAGACCCGGGGCGTTCAGTGCGGCATCCAGGGCCCGTTGCATCGCCAGGCGCGTGGCTCCGATGATATTCAGATCCGCGATCTCGGCCACCGAACCGCTGCCGACGGCGAAGCACAAACCCGCCTCCGGCGAATGGCTCCGCAAACGCTCGCGGATCTCGCCGCGCACGTCGGCCGTGAGTTTCTTCGAGTCGTTCACGATCGCGGCCAGGTCGCGTCCGGCGGGGCTGGTGTAAAAATCCCGCCGCATAAAGACCGCCGCCGCGACGACCGGGCCCGCGAGCGCTCCGCGCCCCGCTTCATCCACGCCGGCCAGGAAATCCCATTCCCCCGGTTGTCCGAGGTCGAACGCGGCTAGAGGACGATCCCGGCCTTCCGTCATGGCCGGTCAACGCGTCGCGGTCCGGTTGTACACGGGCTTCAGCGGCGGGAGTTCGATCTGATCCGCCACGCCTTCAGCCTCGACCACTTCGCGAGCGGTGCGGAAGTGCAATTTGGCGAACTCGGCCAAAGCCGGCGCCCCCAGCTTCCGCACCAGTTCGCGGGCCTGCTCTTTCACACCGGCGCTGGCGCCCTTTTTCAGCTTCTCGCCAAAACGCTTGGAAAGCCGATCCATCCGGCGCACGTATTCCGCCCGGGCGATCACCGACGCGGCCGCCACCACCGGATCGGATTCGGCCCGGGTGCGCATTTGCAGGTCGAAATCACTGTCCTTGAAATACCGCTGCACCAGCGGCTGTTTGCTGAACTGGTCCAGGAGCCCCCAGGTTACCGGCTTCTTCTTCAAGGCGTTTTCCAACGCTTTGGCGTGCTGCCAGGCCATGAGGCGGTTGACGTTGGACCCGGGCTTCGCCATCAGGGCGTTGTATTTCGCCATGCCGCAGAACACTGTTTCCGCCACCACGTTGGGCGTTTCCCGGATCAGCTTGTCCAGTTTGATGATCCCGGCGTCGGTCACCTTCTTGCTATCGCGAATCCCCGCCTGCAACCAGGCCTGCACGGCGGCTTTGTCGGCCACGACGGTGGCGCAGACGATCGGCCCGAAAAAATCGCCCTTTCCGCTCTCGTCGAGACCGGCGTGGGATTCGAACCATTCCGGGTGATACACCTCGTCGTACCCGTACCGTGCCTCGCCGGTGACTTCCGGCTCCAGCACATCGACCACGAATTCCTCGGTGCCCTTCCCCTGGATCACGACCTTGCCGCTGTTGTATCCGACGACGTTGACCCGGGGTCCCCGGTAGGCGAAGCGGGCGTAATCGACGTCGAACCGCTCCCAGTCCTTGCCCGCGCAAATTGCGCCCAACCGTTCGAGGCTTTGGTCGTCGAGTTTGGTGGTATAGAGCGCCTTGGGAGGCGGTTTCCCGTTATCTTCAGTCTTCTTTTTCTTCATTCCATTTCCCGAAGCGCGTCGAGGATCCGCCTCTCGCGTTTGGTGGGGCGCCCCATTCCCCGGCCGCGGACAAACGGTTTCATCCGGGAGGCCTCCTCCTTCCGGCGCGCGTACTCCTCCGCCGGCGTGCGATCCTCCAGATATTCGGCCACCCGGGGAGCGCCGACCCGTTTCTCCGTCACCGCCAGCACGCGAACGGTCCGGGTCAGTCCCGGTTCCCGCAGGCAGATTTCCTCGCCGGCCGCCACCGAACGCGACGGCTTCACCCGCCGGCCGCGTACCGTTATACAGCCCCCCTGGCAAGCGGTCGCGGCGAGCGAGCGGGTCTTGAACAACCGCACGGCCCACAACCACTTGTCTATTCTTACCTTTTCTGTGTCCGACTCGCTCAAACCAAAAAATCAACGCCTGCTGGAATCGCATCCCCGGTGCGCGGGGCGCCTTTGACAAATTTGTTTTCCATCGCGGACATTATCCGATTTCCTCGCCCGGGAAAAGCGCAAACACCGTTTTCCATGCAGGCCGCAAGCACACGCAACATCAACCGACTCTCCCCTTCCGCGTGGAAGGCGCAGGTCGCCGCCCACGAACGGCGCGTCGAACCCTGGGTGACCGCACGCCGGGTGCGGACGTCGCGGGGCGAGAAACACCCGGTGTACGACTTCCTGTTCGAATACTACTCCCACCGCCCGAGCCTCCTGCGCCGGTGGAGTCCCGGG
>SLOW01000068.1 GCA_007132315.1 Opitutales bacterium | reverse complement strand
GGCGAAAGCAGTTGCCCGGAGAGTTCTGATCGGGAGAGAGCGGGACAGGTAGGCGTCAGAGGATTGTTTTTCGAACTTATGAATTTTGGTTTTATCGAACGGGTGAAGAAATCGAGGGATCGGCCCACTTCCGGCAGGTTGATGGTTTGGGGAATGGTGGGGCTGGCGCTTATCCTGGCGGGGCCTGTATTGCGCGGTGAAGTCCGGTTGGTGCCCGTTTCCGTGGAGAATTTTCTGATCATCCCGAATGAGAGGTCGGAGTTGGTTTTTGACGTTCGCGGCGATAACGCGCCGAACACGTTTCAGTACCGGGTTCGCGAGTACGACGGAGGCGAGCGTTACCGGTCCACCGTGTCGGTGGACGAGGGCCGGGTGACCGTCACGCTGGACCGACGATCCGGATACCACGAGGTGTATTTTCCGGAAACCGACCAGGTTTTCGGAATCGGCGCACTGGCTCCCTTCGAGGGTGACCGCGATCCGTTCTTCGGGGTCGATGCCGGCCTTTCCTGGATGGCCGGCGAGGAACGGCGGGAGGAATTGATCGCCAACCTGGTCCGTGGCGGCATCGGCACGGCGCGCGAAAGAATGGATTGGCGTGCCCTGAATCCTCGACCGGGAAATTGGAACTGGTTCGCCCGTCAGACCCGCGCCCACCCTTACCCGGGAGGCTACGAGCGCGTCCGTATCACCTATGGGGAGTACGGGGTCGACGTGGTTGAGCCGTTCTTTATGGTACCGGAATGGATGCGGGCCAGTGACAACCGGTATGCCTATCCCGACGATCTGGGTGCGACTTCAGAGGGCTGGCGAACGATCGGATCGCAATGGGAGGACTATGCGTCCGGTATCGAAGCCTGGAATCGTCCGGATCAGGAGTTCGGCCGTTTCCTGCCGGCCGACCAATACGTCCCGCTGGTCAAAGCGGTTCGGCACGGACTCGACCGGGGCCGGGTGGGAACACCCCTTGGGGCGGGCGGTTTCAGTACCGTCAATCGACCCTTTCTCGATCTGGCGGCGAGAAATGGTCTGCTGGAGGAAATCGACTATGTCAGCTTTCACTTTCACGGCGATCCCCTTTGGATGGAGGATCGCGTCGCGGCTTATCGTTCCTGGCTCACCGAGCACGGCCGTGCCGGGCTGCCACTCTGGATTACCGAAAGCGAGGCTTCTCTAGCCGGACTCGAGGGTCGTCCCGGGGTGCACATCGAACGCGCCCGGGCCATGCGATATGTCATGAACGCGGTCGAAGCGAAAGCGACCGGGGTGGGTCGGTATTTCCCCTCGGTGTACACCCGTCCGGAGTTGGAGGGTCGCAACGGGGCGATGACCGATGAGTTCGGGGTTCCGTTGCGTTCCCTGGTGGCCTACCTCCAGGCTGTGAAAGCGCTCGCCCATCGCGAATACGTCGGCGACCTGGTGTTGCCCGGTTCTTCGCTGAAACGGAACCGCGTGTTTCACGGGGGCGGCGAGGAGGCGTTGATTGTGCTATATACGGGCTTTCCCACCTGGACTCAGTCGGTGGAACTGCCGGTGGAGGTCAGGAGCGGCCGCACCATCGACGGGGGCCAGCTGCGCGTGACCGGGACGCGGTCGGTTACCGTGACCGATGGGCTGGCGTACGTATGGGCTTCCTTTGCCGAGATCGAGAGACATTTGGACCGGGAGACCCGCGCCGCGGACCTGCTCGCCGGCAACCGGGAGGATCCAGGGGAGCGCGCGCCGGCCTCGCCGGTCGTGCTGCAGCCGCGTCCCGGTTTCGCCGAATCGACTTCGGCCAACCAAATCGGATATGTTGTTCCCGAGGGCTCGGAAACGTTCACTTTGCCGGTGCGCGTGCATAATCTGGGGCCGCACACCGCCCAGCTGAGACTCGAGGCCCGGGTGCAACCGGATTCGATCCCGCTGGAATCGCAGCGCTTCACCATTCCGGGCAACAGCGTTCACGATGTGGAATTCGAACTCGATGTGGCTAGGTTGAACCCGAACACGGGAATCTCCCGGGTGGAGGTTAGGGTGGACGAGAGCAACGTCGACCGGGTCGCTCCTCTGGCGGTCAACCTGCTTACCCCAGTAAGTATCGAGGATTATCTGGAACGTTATGGGTGGAGCCAGGCAATGAGACTCAGTGACCTCGAGCGCCGGGCACAGGTCTCCACCGGCAACGGAGTGGACGGTACCACCATGTTGGTCACTCGCGACGATACGTTGCGGATTTCGGCCGGGTTTCGGGACGCCGGGACTTCGACTCTCAATCTCGACTTGTACATGCCGAACACGATCCAGTGGGCCGAAGTGGAGGCGTTGCTGGTGCGGGTTCGTTTCGACAGATCCACGATGGCGAGATTGCGGATCCGGACATCGTACGGCACCAACCATGAAGCGGTGAACCGCATTATCAAGAGGAATGGAGATTGGGCTGTCTTCCTTTTTCCGCTCGACACCGACCATTTCCAGAGTCGGCACGGCGTGACCAGCCGTCAGGTGGAAATGATGCGCAATGGATTGCTCCCTCTGGAGCGGGTTTCCCTCGAGTTCGTCCACCTCGACGACGAACAATCGGGGAACGTGCTGGAAATCGGTAATATCGTCTTCGTTGGCGGTGCGCGGGAAACCCGGGCCGAAGACCGTTGAGTTTGGTCAATTGACGTATTTCTGCACGATCGGTATTCGGCGGCCGACGCCGAAGGCGAGCGGTGTGATCTTGAGTCCCGGTGCGGCTTGGCGGCGTTTGTATTCGTTCAGATCCACGCGGCGGATGATGTCGCGCACCAGCGTCTCGTCATGACCGTCTCTCACGAGATCGCGGCTGGAGTAACCTTCTTCGACGTACTTGCGCAGGATTTCGTCGAGTACCGGATAGGGCGGGAGCGAGTCTTCGTCCTTTTGGTCCGGTCGGAGCTCGGCGGATGGCGGCTTTTCGATAACCGACCGGGGAATGAGATCGGCATCCCGGTTGATGTATTCAGCCAGCGCGTACACTTTCATTTTCGGGAGGTCGGAAATCACCGCCAGGCCTCCGGACATGTCGCCGTACAGGGTGCAGTATCCCACCGCCAGTTCGCTCTTGTTTCCGCAGGTCAGGACCAGGTGGCCGAATTTGTTCGAGATAGCCATCCACAGCAAGCCGCGCGTGCGCGCTTGGATGTTTTCCTCGGCGACGCCGGGTTCGGTCCCGCGGAAAAGGGGGGCCAACACGCCTTCGGCCGCCTCCACGACCGGTGCGATGGGCAGGACTTCGAGGCGGATGTTCAGGTTTTGCGCCAGGACGGCGGCGTCGTCCCGCGAATGCTGTGACGAAACGATCGAGGGATTGCTGACTCCCAGTACGTTGTCCGGGCCCAGGGCCGCCGCGGCGAGGGCGGCGGTGACGGAGGAATCGACGCCGCCGCTGAGGCCGACGATCACTTGCTTGAAGCCGCTCTTGGTCACATAGTCTTTTAACCCCAGGACCAGCGCGTCGTGAATGTCTTCGATTTCCGAACGGTGGTAGCTGGGGTCGGGTTCGGTCCGGGGGCCCTCCGCATCGAGAATCTCGATCGATTCGCGGAACGCGGGACAACTGGCCGCGACTTGTCCGTCGGCGCGGGCGAGCAGACTGCGTCCGTCGAAAATCAACTCGTCGTTTCCGCCGACCGCGTTGCAGTACACGGCCGGACACCCGCATCGGCGCGCCGCTTCGGTGATGAAGGATTCGCGAAACGCGGTCTTGCCGCAGTGCCAGGGACTGGCCGAAAGATTGACCAGCAAGTCGATTCCCTGGTCGGCCAACTTGGCGACCGGATCCGCCGCGTGCGGGTGAATGCCCGGACTCCGGGGGCCGGCCCAGATGTCTTCGCAGATGGTGAGCCCGACCCGGACCCGCCCCCATTGCCAGAGGGCGGGAGCGGTCGCGGGCTGGAAATAGCGGTCTTCATCGAACACGTCGTAGGTCGGCAGCAACGATTTGCGCGCGCAGATCCTGACTTCGCCGTTTTCGCACCAGGCGGCGCTGTTGAAAAACGGGCGTTCGTTGACCGACGGATTCGTTTCCACAAACCCGACCAGGGCTGGAACGTCGCCCGTGACCGCGGCGATTTCGGTCAGGCTCTCCTCGGCGTCGCTGACGAACCGGCGTTTGAAGAGCAGGTCGCGCGTCGGGTACCCGCAGACAGCCAGTTCGGGAAAGACGACCAGTTCCGCTCCGCGCTCCACCAGGTCCCGGTAGGCCCGGATGATTTTCTCCCGGTTGCCCGCCAGGTCACCCACGATGGTGTTGAGTTGTCCGAATCCGATGCGCATGGTTACCTGGTTTTGCGGTCGAGCAGGGCGTCGGCGAAGGCTCGCCGGTCCGGCGCTTTGAAGAACGCGGTTCCCGCCACAAACGTATCCGCCCCGTGTTCCCGGCAGCGCCGGCCGGTTTCCACCGTGACCCCGCCGTCCACTTCGAGGTGGTATCGGAGTCCGTTTTGTTTTCGGAATTCGGCGAGGGCGGTCAACTTGGGAAGGACGTCCTCGCGAAAACTCTGGCCGCCGAATCCGGGCTGAACCGTCATTGCCAAGACCAGATCGACCGACTTCAAAAGCGGAAAGACGGCCTCGGCCGGTGTGTCGGGGTTGAGGACGATTCCGTTTCGGCAGCCGAGCTCGCGTATCCGCTCCAGTGTTGCGGCATGGTCGTATTCGGGCTCGATGTGGATACTGATCAGATTGGCGCCGGCGTGCGCGAACGCTTCGACGAACGCGCCGGGATTGTCCAGCATCAGGTGCACATCGAAGAAAAGGGTGGATTTCGGACGCAACGCCGCCACCACACCGGGGCCGAAGGTGAGGTTCGGGACGAAATGCCCGTCCATGATGTCGATGTGCAGCCAGCTGAGCCCCTGTTGCTCGACAGCGCGCGCGCCTTCGGCGAGCGCGCTGTGGTCCGCGGCCAGAAGGGAAGGTGCGAGAATATGGTCCGATGATGCGTCCATGGTTTGCCGGGAGTTGATCTCAAACCACTTCGCCCGTTCCGGCAATCCCTTACTTGCCTTCCCGCCCGTGTTAACACCACCGTGTCCGGTCTGCCTCTGTGAATCGCCTTCCAGCCCGCCCCTGGACCACGATGCCTCGCCGTTCCCGACATTAGTCCCTTATTTCTGAAATCTTGCGCGAAACGCGCAAAATATTTCAAAAGGTGCTCCCATCGTAGCGCGCCGCTTCAGCCAGCGCCCGTCCGCCTCTTC
>SLOW01000249.1 GCA_007132315.1 Opitutales bacterium | reverse complement strand
CAAGGTCGCCCGCCGCCTCGACCTCTCCCTCAAATACGGTATCGCTGCCTCCATGCTGGCGATACGGGATGCCGGTATCGACGTGACAAACCTGGATCCCAAACGTGTAGGCGTCGTTGAAGGCACATCAATGAGCAACGACGAAGGAGCCTTTCGCGCCGAATCCTCGTACCATAAAGAAGGGTATCGTCGAATGAGCCCGTTCTTGCTCTTCAACGCTTACTGCGGCGGAGGCAGCGGAGAGATCGCTTTACACCTGGGATCCAGAGGCCACGCGCTGACCGTATGCTCCGGAAGCGCCTCTGGCAATGATGCCATTGGACATGCCCTAAACCTCATTCGCGAAGATGAAGCCGAGATCGTCATCGCAGGCGGAGCGGAAGCGACGTTTTTTCCGCCAATTTTCGCCGGCTTTTGCAAAACCAAGGTGATGACATCTCAAAACGAAGAGCCCTCGAACGCCATGAAACCGTTTGATAGCCGTCGCGACGGTTTCCTCTTGGGCGAGGGTTCGGGCTATTTAGTCATCGAAGATCTTTCCCATGCCCTAAGTCGCGGTGCAAAAATCTACGCGGAAATTGCCAGCCACGGCCGTTGTGCTGAAGCGTACCACTCGGTTTCTCCACATCCGGAAGGACTTGGAATCCAGCATGCGATCTATCAAGCGCTTCGCAACGCCCACCTTCTCCCAGAAGAAGTTGATTATATTAACTTCCACGGCACGGCAACCCATTCAAACGACATCGTAGAGACGCGCGGAGTAAAGACCTTTTTCGGGTCGCACGCAAAGAAGCTAAAAACCAGCAGCACGAAGCCAGTCACAGGCCACCTTCTCGGCGGATCCGGAGCAGTTGAAACAGTAATTTGCGCCATGGCAATCAAAACCGGCACAATCCCTCCGACCGCCAACCTTACGGACCCAGACCCAGATTGCGACTTGGATTACACACCACAATATAGCAATCCGTTTCCTATTCGCACAGTCTTAAATCTCAACTCGGGTTTCGGCGGAAAAAACTCCTGCCTCTTGCTCAAGAAATTCGAATGACCCCGCTGTACTGGACGCCCCTTCTTGCTGCCGTTTGGAATCTCTTGGTTGCGGCCTTCGTTATTTCGTGTAACACAAAACAAACCGCCAATAAAGTATTTTTTCTCCTCGGATGCGCTATCGCCGTTTGGAACTTCGGCACCTTTCAAATGTTCCTGGTCAAAACGCCGGATGCCGCGATTTTTTGGGGAAGATTTCTGCACTTTGGCGTTCTATTCATTCCGGTCTGCCTGGTCCACCTGTCAATCCTCATCGCAGACCTGAAAGCCAAGTGGGTTCCTCCCGCCCTATATGCGTTTACTATTTTAATGTCGGCGACAAACTTTACTGACTTTTACATAAGTGATGTGACAAGGACAGAATACGCCTATTATACCCAAGCAGGCCCTGGGTTTTGGATATTCAGCCCAATACTATTTTCCTCGATAACAGCTTCAATATTCGTCCTTTTATTAAAACACCGCAGTACTACAGCATCGATTCTCCAGAGGCGAAAACTCGATTTCCTCATCTTCGGACAATCGATTTTCGTTTTTTTCGGAATCAACGATGTGCTGCCAATCCTCGGAATATTCACCTATCCGTTTACCGATATTCCGGTATATCCGTGGGGCACTCTGGCGGCCGTGCTTTACGGAACAGTGATCGCCTACAGCTTGCTGCAGCATCAGCTTCTGGACGTGCATATCAATCTTGGCCGATTTTCGGCCCAGATCATCCGCATTCTTTTCCTGTTGATTTGCCTGCTACTGCTCTTCGCGATCGCATCATTCGTTTTCCCCGATCACATCACCCAGGAAGCCGCCGCCATATCCATCAGCCTCCTCCTTCTTAGCATTGTCATCGTGTCAATTTTGTTCCCGCGATTGCTGGGAGCGTCATCGGAAAAACTGGAACGCACCATCCTTGGCGACAATTTCGAGTACCACGATAAGATTCGAACGTTCAACAAATCCATTCAATACTATACGGACGGCGAACAACTACTGGAAGACATCCAATTTTTGCTCATCGCGACGGTCAAGGTGTCGCGGTTCGCGATCCTTATCAGGGACGAACGCTCCAAGAGATTCGTGATCACAAAGCACTACCCCGACAACATCAGACCCGAAGACCTCACAATCAACGAATCCTCGCCTCTGATCGCCGCGCTTCTCGAAACCGGCAAAGGCTACCTGGCCGTGGGAGAGAATTATCAGCCCGGATTCAGCGGCGTGCTCGCCGGCAAGCCGCTGGCGCAAACCATTCAACTCAGGGGTATTCAAGCCGAGTTCTGTTTCCCCCTGCAATCGGCCACAAACCTTTTTGGATTCCTCATTCTCGACAAAAAATCGGACAACACCCCGTACACACCGCAGGACATCACCCTGCTGTCCGAAACGTGCCGCAATGCGAGTTTGGTCATCAATCAGATTCGACTGAAGCGACAGATCGAAGCCCAGGAAGAATTGGAACTTGTGGGAGTTATGTCGAAAGGCTTGGCCCATGACTTGAACAATCTCTTCACGCCAATCAACACCTACTTTCAGTTGATCGACGCGAACCTGGAAGAGGGTGATGAAGACACTTCCACAGGTCATAACCAGTTATTCGGCATAGTGCGCAAGAACATCGACGCTATTCAAAACTACCTGAAAGAGTCGCTTTTTTTTAGTAACAAACTAACGCCCCACTGTCAGGCGATCGACCTGTCCGTTGTCCTTGATGAAAGCGTTCGCCTTTGCCAACACCGAATCGGCCAAAAAGCAATCGACATTCAGCGGGATTTTGAGCGTCCTCTCCATATTTTCGTCGATTCAGTTCTGCTTCAGCGTTTGTTCTCAAACCTGATCATCAACGCGATTGATGCATCCCCCAAGGGGTCGATCATCCGCCTGGAGGCCGAAAGATTCTCCAGAACGGACACCAATGGTGTCTGGTACCGGATTACGGTTACCGATTACGGGCAGGGCATTCCGAAACACCTTCAGAAGCGTGTTTTCACCCCGTATTTCACGACGAAGGACTCCGGGGAGAACGAACGCGGCGCGGGGCTTGGATTGGCAATTTGCCGAAAAATCGCCCATCTACACGAAGGCACCATCACGCTCACCAGCGCCCCGGGAAAAGGGTCCGTGGTCGAAGTAAACCTTCCGTCACGCATGACGGAGCTCGAAAATACATCGCATTCCGTCGAACAAGAAGCCCGACAGTAAGTTTGCGGAGCGGAACCGCAAACTGCGACAATTCCCGACCATCCTGCACGAGGGAAACCTCTCGTTTTCTTGGACATTCTCATTCTCGTCCGCACGTGTACCCTGTGAGCTCCGTGCGCCGGCTGAAGCGCGGCGCTACCCTGCTCCGCAAGTAGCTCTTGCATCGCGATGAAAAACTTGACTTCAAGCAGACAACGGTTCGGGTCTTAGAGGGTCACTTTCCTCTGACGATGAATCCGCCTGTCAATATTGCAAAGCCGATGCGGGCCGTCACATTCGATATCGGCGGCACCTTGCTCTTCCCGCATCCGTACGTGGGGGCCGTGTATGCGGAGGTTTTGGCCGATCATGGCTTCGACTCGGATCCGGCCGCTCTGGAAGCGGGGTTTATCCGGGCATGGAAGGCCGCCGGTGCCTCGGGTTCCACAGGTCAAACCGGCGAAGCCATGGAACGGGAACAGTGGTTCCGTATCGTCGAATCGACCTTGAGCGACGTCCTACCGGAGGACAGGATGCGCGACATCTTCAGGAAAATCTGGGACACATTCGCGGAGTTCCGTCGCTGGCGAATACGAGAGCACACCCGCGAGGTTCTCGCAGCTCTGCAAAACGGGGGTATCAGGACGGCGGTCCTCTCCAACTGGGACTCCCGGCTTAGGCCGCTTCTCGCGGATGCGGGGCTCGACCGGCAATTCGACCGGTTGTTCATCTCCGCCGAAATCGGTTGGAAAAAGCCCCATCCACGTGTGTTCGACATCGTCGCGTCGGACCTCAATGTGGCTCCCGAACACCTGCTCCATGTCGGTGACAGCGTCGAACACGACATCCGTCCGGCCCAAGCGGCCGGCTGGAACGCCGTCCTGATTCGCGACGATCCGGAATCCGCCAGCGACCATCCGACGATCCGGGACCTTCGCGAAATCCTCGATATGACCTTGCAACCCATTTAGTAGCGCCGCTCTTCAGGCGGCGTCGGGTGGCAGCGCGAAAAGGAACGCGCGACTCGAGTCTCTGAAGGTCGGGCTGAAGCACCGATCTACTCTGAGGATCTCCGTAGCGCCGTGCTTCGGACATAAGCCGGCCCCGCACACCCCCTCCACCACGCCCCACAAGGCACGCCACCCTTCCCGCGCCACGCCGCCGGCTCAAGCACCGACCTGACGGCGGATTGCGACCAAATCGGGTGGCGAGACGCCAAAGGCTTTCAACCTGGTGCCGGGTTGGGAAGCTGTCACTCGAAATAAAACCGCACGCCGATGGCTGCGTTCAGGCTGAAGCGCGAACTGGGCACCACGTCGAGAATCGGGACGATTTCCGCGAACACGTCCAGTGGAAAGTCCTCCACATGATACGCCGCTCCGAATGGAACCCGCATACCGAGCCGGTCGCTTTGACCGCTGCGCGCTTTGAAGCGTCCCCCCACCCCGACATACAAAGGCAAACGTCCCTTTTCCACGGGAATCAAATCGAAATCGTGAAACAAGTAACTGCCGTGAATATGCAACGAGGTACGCCCTTCAAACGACCAGCCGAGACCGGCATCCAGGGCGCTGGTTTCATCCATCCAGTACTTGGCGCTCAATCCGGTCGGTTCACCCACAATCACGCCCACTCCCAACGGACTTTCCCGATGGTGCTGGCCATGCAGCGGCGTTAATACAAGTAACGGCGCTACAAAGAGCACCCAACGCGAATTCTTCGTAATCATCTTCAACTCCTTCCCATCAACGTGGTTCAACTCTCACCATTCCTACTGTAATCATGATTCTTGGAGCGGTCGTTTGCACGGTGCAATCGAAAAAAAGAAGGGCGAGGAAATCGGAACCGCCAAGTACGGGGAGTCTTTGGTTCTGGGATCCGGGGCCTTTCTCTTATTCCGCGTACTCGGCGTAATCCGCGGTTAAAAACCCCAGAGCCAAAGAACAATCCTTTGTTTAAGAATGATTCCCTGCCCCCCGATTCCTTTGCGAACCTCCTCCCTCCTCTTCCGCGGTTCT
>SLOW01000315.1 GCA_007132315.1 Opitutales bacterium | reverse complement strand
GTGTTCACTGCTTTCATTTCATTCCGTAGTGTGGTTGTTATCCCAGCCCGGCATCGAATCCGGTGTTGAGGGTTTGCCAAGGTGTTGCAGCAATCGTGCCAAAATGAAAATTTCGGTGCGGCGGCAACACTGGGGCGGTCGACGTGAATGCGGCCGTTGGCCTTTGGTCCTCATGGGCAAAGGGGTTCCGGTTACCTGGAGGCGCCGGAAGGAGAAGCGATTTATTAATCGCGGGGCTCATGGGACAGCCGGACCGCAGGCGAACTCGTCACGCGACCGTGACAGACCGGTTGCGGCCTGCGGGACAAAGCGCTGGTAATCGGGCAAGGTCGGCGCGAAAAGCCCTGTTTCATGCGCTTTCCCAGGCCTGTGTCACAAGGACGTGACACGCGCGGGCGGAGGTGTCACGGAAACATGACAGGCGCGGACCGAATCCAGGGCCTTCAAGGGTGAACGCTCAGGGGTTGTCCGAACGGAAATCCGCGGGGTCGAGCTCGTGATTCTTGAGGAGCCGATAAAGGGTTCCGCGAGGCATCTGGGCGTCGCGGGCGGCCTGGGAGACGTCGCCCGAGGTGTTGGCCAGCAGGCTGGTCAGGTATTCGCGTTCGAAGTTGGCGACCCGGCGTTCCCGCTTGGCGAAAAAGCCGTCGTCACCGGCGGCCGGCAGGTGCCGGGCGGCGGCGAAGACCGGATCGGGCAAGTCCTCCGGAACGATAACATCGTGACGAACCATGGCCAGGGTGCGTTTCAGTACGTTCTGCAGTTCACGCACGTTTCCGGGCCAGGAATAGGCGGAGAGCACTTCCAGGGCTTCGGGGCTGAGCTTGGTTTCCCGTTTTCCCATTTCCGCGACGTAGTTTTTGAGCAGGCGTTCGGCCAGCAGCGGAATGTCGCCTTCCCGTTCGCGCAGCGGCGGCAGTTCGACGCGGGCGACATTGATCCGGTAGTACAGGTCGATCCGGAAACGGCCGGCTTTGACTTCGGCATCGAGATCGAGCGAGGTCGCGGCCACCACGCGAACGTCGATTTCGAGCTGGCGATTGCTTCCCAGCCTGCGTATGGTTCGCTCCTGCAGGGCCCGCAGCAATTTGGCCTGCAAGGCGGGGGAAAGGTGACCGATTTCGTCGAGGAAAATCGTTCCCTGGTTGGCGTATTCGAGCAACCCGAGGTTCCGGGTTTGGGCTCCTGTGAACGCGCCTTTCTCGTGACCGAAAAATTCGCTCTCCATAAGTTCCTTCGGAATTGCGCCGCAATCGACCGGAACGAAACGTTTGGAGGCCCGGGAGCTGCGCTGGTGGATGCTCCGAGCGACAAGTTCTTTGCCCGTCCCGGTTTCGCCGAGCACCAAGACATCCACATCCGTTTCGGCCACCCTTCCGATCATGTGAAAGATCTTTTGCATGGCCTCGCTCTTCCCCAGCATTTCCCCGAAGGCATAGGAGCGCTCGACCTGGCGGCGGAGCAGTTGATTCTCATCGCGCAACTGCTGTTCCTCGATCAGGCGTTTTACAGTGGCGAGCAGATCGTCGGTATTGAAGGGTTTGACGATATAATCCGAAGCTCCGAGCTTCATCGACTCGACCGCGGTTTCGACCGAGGGGTAGGCCGTGAGGATGAGGACCGGCAGGTTGGGGTCTTTTTCCCTGGCGATTCGCAGCAATTCGATTCCGTCCACGCCCGGCATGCGAATATCGGTCAAGAGTAGGTCGAATCCGTTTTCCGCCAATCTCCTTGCCGCTTTGCGCGAATCGGATTCCACCTCGATCTCCACACCGGAGAGCGCGTTCAGGGTGTCTTCGCAAACCTCGAGCATGCCGGGCTCGTCGTCGACGATGTAAATGCGGATTTTTCTCATGGAAGTCCTTATCTGTTTCCCGTCCGGGTATCGGAGCCGGATGCTGTCATTCCAAGGGCAGTCGGACCACAAAGCGCGCTCCGCCGCCCGCCGCGTCTTCAATGAGTATGTCCCCTTGATGACTGCGGAGAAGGCCCTGGCAAATGGAGAGACCGAGTCCCGTGCCGTGGTCCTCTTGTTTGGTGGTGAAGAACGGCTCGAAAACGAGTTCGCGCATCTCCGGAGGAATGCCGGCGCCGGTATCGTCTACGGCGATGGCCAGGAATTTGCCTGAAGAGGCTTTGCGGGAAAGCACGGAAATCGTCAATCGGCCCCCTTTGTCCATGGCCTGAATCGCATTGATAAAAAGATTGAGAAAGACTTGCTCCATTTCCGTAGCATTGGCGGTGACGTTGAGCGGCTCGTCGGCAAGCCGGTCGTCGATCCGGATTTCCCGGTTGCGCGCCCGGTGTTCGATCATGGAGATCGACTTGCGAATCGGCTGGCGCAGATCGACCCGGTTGCGGGCGGTGGGAGAGGGGCGGGAATAGGAGAGCAATCCCTGGGCTATGCGGGCCACCCGGTCTGTGTGATCGACGATCTTTCCGAGTTCCAGAGCGATTTTTTCGGACATTTCCTGCTTCCGGTTCTTGAGCAGCAATTCCGCTTTAGCGTGTATAATGGCGATCGGGTTGTTGACTTCGTGGGCGATCTGTCCGGCCAATTCTCCAACGGCCGCCATTTGTCCGGCCCGCATCATCCGGTTGTGGGCCTCTTTCCGCGCGGTGATATCCCTGGCCAGTTGTGCGACCTGACTGATTTTTCCTTCCGCGTCGTGAATGGGGGCGCTGGTGATATGAAAGAACTGTTTCTTACGTCCGTCCGGGGGGCGCTCGATTTCAAAGACATCCAGCTCGCCCTTGCTCAGGCAGTCTTCCCCGGGGCAGCCAATATCGCCATACTCGGGAAAGATCCGGCAGGTGTCCTCGCGCCGGCCGAACCATTCTTTCCAGCGATCGTTCATCCAGACCGGCTTGAGGTCCAGCGACAATAAACGAATTCCCGTACTGGTGCTTTCCAGGGCCTGTTCCAACAGTTTTCGGTCCGCCAAGGCGCGTTCGGCGAGCGCGGTCAGACGGCGTTCGCTGCGGCGGAGGCGTTCCGAAAGGGTGGATACGAAATAGGCGGTCAGGAGCAGGATTGCGGCCTGTACTCCGACCGAGGCAAGCACATACGGCGTATGCAGGGCGACAGGTGACGTTGCGGCTTCCGGGTGGAGAAGAAGCGGGTAATGAGGCAGGAAACCGGACCAGGAGCCGAGAGCCACCGCGGCGAACAACAGGCTGCCGGTTGCCGCGAGGCGGTAGCATTCAATTCTCGTGATGAGGATGCCCCCGATGATCACCTGAAAGAGCATGAAAACCGCGATTGGATTTTCGACTCCACCCGAGAACTGCAGGAGAACGGAGAATAGAATCAGGTCCAGATAGGCATGCCAAATGAGAAGGCGCCGCATATCCGAACGTCGGCGAATCCGGCGTGTATAAAGCACATTGCATGCGGCGAGCAATCCGACAGTGGCGGCCAGCGGCCACAGAGATTCGCGCGGAAGGAGCTCGAAGACGAGAACGGACAGGAAAACAAGTATTCCCGCGACCAATACGGCAATCCAACGCATGGCTATAAACCATTGTGCGTAGAGGCGTAATCGCTCGTCGCGAACCCGGTCGGGAATCAGCCCTTCGTCAATGTCGGTTGCAGCCAGAAGCGCCGGAGACGAGCGAATCAAAGCCCAACCCACAACCAGTCCGGTGATCAACGCCGCCGCGATCCCTCTGACGCGGTAGAGGGCGCGACGCGTGTTCTCGTCGAGGTCGGAGAGCAGGGCCCGTTCCGCCAGCTCGAATGCGCCGAAAATCAGGACAATGATTCCGGCCGAGATCATCAGGGCGATGGAGAGAGGGTACAGGGGCGAGCTACGAGGTTGTTCCGGACGGGATTGCCGCTCCGTTTGCGGTGCGTGCTGGTGATCTGTCGACTTTGACATGGGTGCAAAAGGCGGCGTTTGGCCGACGTTTGCCAAGAGTAAGATGGGAACGGGCGGGCATCAAGCCCGCGGATTGACATCCAATCGGCCGGGATCAGCTCCCGGCTCGGCCCAGTTTCTCGGCGAACATGCGGCGCACCATGTCGTAGGCCAGTTTCGGCCGGCGGTGGTCATCCACGATGCCTTTGTCATTGATGCAGCGGGGACGGGCCCTCGCCCAGCTTGGATCGACGCGTACATCGCAGAATTGCCAGATAAAAGCTCCGCAAAAGCGATCGTGATTCAGATAACAGTCGAGGTTTTCGCGAAGGATCTCCAGCTGCCTCTCCTCCGACCACTTCGCGCGCCGGATGGGGTCGCGATAACCGGGAATCGCCCCGGCACCGAATTCTGAGACAATACAGGGTTTTCCCTTCGCCCCGTGAGCGTCGATCCAGCGGATCTCTTCTGAAACGGAGTCGGCGACGGGTGCGTCAACATACCACCTGAAATACCAGTTCCAGGAACAGATATCGGGAAGGTCCTGACAAATATCGGTCCGCCACCGGTTGGAGGCGAAGGTGAGAGGGCGGCTGTGATCGAGGCCCCGGATCTGGGCTAACTGTTCCGCGTACCGATCGCGGCCTTCGGCGACGTCGCTCGCACATTCGTTGAGTATGCCCCAGACGACGATGGACGGGTGGTTGTGATGCCAGGTCAGCATTTCCTCGTTGCAGGCGTGGCACTGCTCGCGAAACCGGGGGTGTTTCATCTGCTCCAGCGAAAGGCCGCGGGCGTGATTTTCCTCCCAGACATAAAAGCCCATTTCATCGCATAGATCGAGGAATCGCTCGTCGTTTGGATAGTGACTGGTGCGAACGGCGTTGGCGTTTAGATTCCGCATGAGCTCGAGGTCGCGGCGCATCATCTCGAGGGGCAACGCACAACCGAAATCCGGATGGTCCTCGTGGCGATTGAAGCCGAGTAGGAATACGGGGTCCCCGTTGACGAGCAGCCGCTCGCCGTCAACCCGGATGCTGCGAAAACCCACCCGGTCGATCAGATCGTCGATTACGCGTTCGGAGCCGCCGTCGATGAGTTCGGCGGTCAGGAAATAAAGCTCGGGCGACTCGGCCGACCAAGGTTTTACATCCGGAAAGTCGGCTTCGCATTCCCGGGTGGTTTCGCCCGGGGAATAATCGATAGGATCCAGCTCGATCGTTTTCCCCGCGAGCGTGAGGCGAAGTCGCGCCCGAACGGGTGTTTCCCCCAGGTTCACCACAGTGGCCGAGAATTTTCCGCGCCAGCCGTCGGCCTTCTGCTCGGGATCGAAGTGAAGGTGGCGCAGGTAAAGCCCGTCGGGGATGAGTTCGATCGCCGCGGGACGGGAAACGCCGCCGTAATTGTAATAGTCGTTGGGAACGTGGAGGGCT
>SLOW01000213.1 GCA_007132315.1 Opitutales bacterium | reverse complement strand
GTCAGCGCCAGGGTGGCCTCGAAATAATCGGCCACCTTTTTCAGAATCGGTGCCAGCGCGCCGCTGGCCTCGCCGGCTTCCACCATCGAGATAAAAAGATTGTTGAAAGCCCGGGGATACCGCCGCGCCGCCGCCGAAAGCGGGTTGCCCGAAGCAACATCATTGCGCACATCGCGAATGATGACCCGGAATACCGGATCCTCGGTCTGCTCCATCAGCGCTTCGAGCGTGCTCACCATCGGCAGCCCGGCCTCGAGCATGGAGCCGAGCTGCTGGGTGAAGACGGTCAAGTCGCCAAGCTTGATCTTGTACTTCTTGGCCTTCTTCTCGTAACTGCGCTGCTTCGCCAATCTCTGTGATTCGGCAAAGCTTACTTTCTTCTTGGGCATGGCCGGCGCACCGGTCGTCGCCGCACCTGAGGATGTTGTTGATATGAAAGCCATAAAACTGACCTGAAGTTTGCTCTTAAAGCCGGTTTCCGGCAACCTCAATGGCAGGTAATAAATGGTAAAAAAAAGCGTTGAATTCGGGCCGGAATCTGCTCCATTGTCTGACGTGGGAGCACTCCTGTCGGACGTCGTTTTCATTTTGCGGGTATAGTTTAGTGGTAAAACTCCAGCCTTCCAAGCTGGCTACGTCGGTTCGATTCCGTCTACCCGCACCGCTCTCGCTCTCCATGCGGAACCGCCGGCGCTCTCGCCGAGCGGTTCGGTCACAGCATGTCTTGGGATGAACCTGATCCTCTTTACCGTCGCTGAAACCGAGGCGCCGCTACCAGCGGCCGATCCCCGGGCCCGCCACATCGTTCAACATCTGCGACGCGGGCGAGGGGAAGCGTTCGACGTCGGATTGATCGACGGCCCCCGAGGCAAAGCCTGGATCGTCGAGTCCGACGCCGACTCTCTGCTCCTGGAATTCCGATGGGAGGACGCAAGCGATCCGCCGATTCCGCTGATCCTGGGCGCGGGATTCCCCCGCCCTCAATCCGCCCGGCGAATCCTGCGCGACACGACCGCACTCGGGGTGGGCGCGCTTCATTTTTTCGACGCGGACAAAGGCGTCCCCACCTATCGCGAAAGCCGCCTCTGGAGTACGGGTGAATACCGCCGCCACCTGGTGGAAGGTGCCGAACAGGCCTTCAGTACCCGCCTCCCGGCCCTCGAGCTCCACAGCGGGCTCGATGCGTTCCTCGGCTCGCTGCCGCCGGACAGCGACCGGCTGGCGCTGGATCTCTACGAAGCCGGCGCCGCACTCGCCTCCGCCGACCTGACGCGGCCCGGGCTCGTTCTCGCAGTCGGACCGGAACGGGGCTGGTCGGCGCGGGAGCGGCAGTTGCTGCGAGCCGCCGATTTCCGTCTCGTTCACTTGGGAAGACGGGTGTTGCGCTCCGACACCGCCTGCCTCTGCGCGGTCGGCCTGGCACTGCACCGCATGGCGCTGCTTTGAGACTTGCCCGCCGGAACCGGACGGTGCGAAACTGCGCAGCTCTCTCGCAAACCGGAAAATCATCGATGGATGCCGACTCAGATACACGGATCGTGACAGCGCTTCTCGCCGCGGACGACCGCTTCGTCACCGGCAACTCGCTCGCCGGCCTGTTGGGAGTCTCCCGGGTCTCCGTGTGGTCCCACATTCAAAACCTCCGAGAGCAAGGATTCGAAATCGAGGCGGTTCGCAATCGCGGCTACCGAATTCGGAAACGCCCCTCCCGACTGTCCCTTCCCTGTCTCCAGGCCCTGCTTCCCGACCGGGCCGGATGCGACGGCTTGGTCTTCCACGCCGTTACGGGCAGCACCAACCAGGACGCCGAACGCCTCCTCGCCGCCGACAAGCCCGATCCTTTCGTCGTTATCGCCCGCCGACAAACCGAAGGCCGGGGCCGGCTCGGCCGTTCCTGGCACAGTGCCGACGAAGGCAATTTGTACGCGAGTTTCGCATTCCGTCCCCGAGTCGCTCCCGAACGCATACGCCAGGTGACCCTCTGGATCGGCGCCCGCCTCTGCCAACTGCTGGAGGAGGAAACCGGCATCACGCCCGGTATCAAATGGCCCAATGATCTCTGCTACCGCGACCGCAAAATCGGGGGCATTCTGACCGAAGCCCGGGTCAATGCCGACCAGATTCTCAGCCTCGTGTTCGGCCTCGGTCTCAACGTCAACAGTCGTCCCGCCACCTGGCCGGAGCCCCTGTGCCGGCAGGCCGCTTCGCTGCGGGAAGCCGCCGGCGACGAGGTGGATATCAACGGGTTGACCGCGCGGCTGATCCCGGAGGTCCTCGACGCCTATGACACGTTCCTGACCGGCGGGCACCGGGAGGAATTCGACGCCCTGTGGAAGCGCTTTGATATCCTCAACGGTCGCCACATCACCGGATACCGAGACAATGAAACCGTTCGCGGAACGGCGACCGGCATCGATTCGGAGGGCCAGTTGATCCTGGAGACCGAATCGGGCGAGGAGTTTCGACTCAACGCCGGGGACGTCTCCCTGACCACCCGCCCACCTCCGACCGGTCACGCCGGTTCCGGATCACCGGCCTATTCCGATCAGGCATGAAACTTCTCTGCATTGACATCGGCAACACCCACACCCACTTCGCAACCCTTGGTGAAGATGCTGCAACGATCCGCCCGCGAACCGTTCCCACCGGCGACATCGGCCGCCCGGGAACCGCCCTGGAAGAAGCGATCCTTGCCCTCCGCAGCGCCGGTTCCGGGGCGGGCCTCGCCTGTTGTTCCGTGGCTCCGAACGCCGAAAAGGAGCTGTTCCGCCGCCTGGACGAATGGCCTGAACTGCCGAAACCCTTCCGACTGACGCACCAAAACCTTCCCGGCTACGTCCGGCTGCATTATCCGCGCCCGGAGGAGATCGGGGCCGACCGCCTGGCCAATACCGTCGCCGCGATCCACGAGCACCCCGGGCCGACCATCGTGATCGATTTGGGAACCGCGGTCACCTTCGACATCATTTCCGCCCGTCACGGCTACGAAGGCGGCATTATCGCTCCGGGAATCGGCGTGATGACCGGTTACCTGCATCGGCAAACGGCGCTGCTGCCCCGTCTGGAGGAACCGTTCGTCTCTCCCGGAAACATCGGCAAATCGACCCGCGAAGCGATGACCATCGGCTGTGTCGTCGGGTTTCAAGGCATGATCGAAGCCCTGCTGAGCGGGGTGGCGAACGAACTGGCCGGCACCGGCGAGACAGCCCCGACGGTGATTCTCACCGGCGGCACCGCCGAATTTCTTTTTCTCGGAGCGGCCGGAGAAACGAAAAAGCCGGCGCACACCCTGGCGGGATTTCCGGTGCGAATCGTGCCCGAGCTGACGTTGCGCGGTCTCGCTCTGGCGTTTCGCGAACTCAATTCAACTTGAAACGATATTGATAAAGGCCTGTCGGAATCGATATCCTTGCACAAGACATGTCCACCACCGAGCCACCATCCATCGACGTCGAAAATCTGGTCAAGAAATACGCCGGCGTGACGGCCGTCAACGAGGTCACCTTCTCTGTGGCCAAGGGTGAAATAATCGGGTTTCTCGGCCCCAACGGCGCTGGAAAAAGCACCACGATGCGCATTCTAACCGGTTTTATTCCAGGTACTTCGGGAGATGCGCGCATCCGCGGCATCGACGTGGCACGCCACCCGGAGAAGGTCCGGCGGCACATCGGTTACATGCCGGAAAACAATCCCCTCCCGGACGATATGCGCGTGATCGAGTACCTGAAACTGCGCGGGCGTCTCAAGGAGATACCCCGGCGCAGGTTGAGAGCGCGCCTCGACGATGTTCTTGAAGTATGCGACCTCAAACGGGCCGCCCGGCGTATTATCGGCACGCTTTCCAAGGGTTACCGGCAACGCGTCGGGATCGCCGACAGCATCCTGGCCGAACCCGAGGTGATTATCATGGATGAACCGACCATCGGCCTCGACCCCCACCAGATTGTCATGATCCGAGATCTCATCGCCAGCCTGCGCGGAAAGATGAGTATCCTGATCTCCAGCCACATTCTGCCGGAAATCGAGATGACTTGCGACCGCGTTGTCATCATCAACGGCGGACGCGTCGTCGCCGCCAACACCCCGGCGAACCTTCGACGGGAATTTATCCCCGAAACCAACTACCTCGCCGAAGTCCAGGGGCCACCGGAAGGGTTGGCCGCCGCACTGGCCCGCGCCGGCATCAACAATGTTTCCGTGGAAGCGGACTCGGCCAACGGAGAACACGACTTTTTCCCGGTCACCTTCGCCACCAACGACGAACGCGAAATCGGGGAGCGCATCGCCGACGCCCTGCTCGCCGGCGGCCGTTACCGCCTCCGTTCGCTCCGCCGCAAAGAACCGACTCTTGAGGAGGTCTTCATGGCCGCCACCCGGCGGAGCTGGGACGTGCTGATGCCCGATTCGGGCGGCAAAGGGATGCGGCGCACGACGGATCCCGCGCCGCGCCGGAACTCCGCGCTCGCCGCCACCAACTGAACCGCTTCGCGCGACTTTCCAGGACAAAGACCAGCCATGCGCCACTTTCCAACGCTGCTCAGACACGAACTCAGGACGCTCTGCTACGCGCCCGCCACCTACATCGCGGCTTTTCTCTTCCTCATCGTGATGGGGTCCCTCTTTCAGTGGGTAATCGAAACCTACAACCAGAGTGCTCAGGAAACGATTCCCTGGGTCATATTCTTCCAGCTCTTCTGGCTGCCGGTGTTTTTTATGGTACCGCTGCTCACCATGAGGAGCTTCTCCGAAGAGAAGCGCCAGGGAACGCTGGAGAACCTGATGACCACGCCGACCGGAACCGCCGAGATCGTCCTGGCCAAATTCTTCTCCGCCTACCTGCTCTACCTGGCGCTCTGGGGAGCGACAATCGGCTTCAACCATATCCTCTTTCACTTCGCCCAGGATCCCCGGGTGGTCGAAACCGGCCCGCTTCTCGGCGGCTTCCTGTTTTGCGCCCTGAGCGGCCTGCTCTTCATCGCAACCGGGATTTTCGCCAGTACAGTCACCCGGAGCCAACTGGTCGCCGGTATCTTTTCGTTCACCCTCCTCTTCGGCTTGATCGTGGGCAGCCGTTACCTGTCCGAACTGAAGCAACTCGAAACCACCTACTCCGCCAACCTTCGAAACTGGATCGACGCTCTGCAGATCTTCCAGCACGCGGAAGACCTCGGCCGCGGGGTGCTGGACAGTCGCGCGGTCTTCTTCTACGTGTTCTCAGCCGCACTCATGCTGAGCTTCAGCACTCTGGTGATCAGGAGTAAAGTCTGGAGGAGTTAATGGCCATGCAACGCAAGAAAGACTTCACATACTACCGCTGGACCAACGCTCTGAACACCTGCCTGCAAGCGGTGCTCGCCGTCTCTCTTTTCGCCGGCGGAATGCATCTGGCGACTAAATTTTTCTGGCGGGTCGATCTCACCGAAAACCATCGCTACTCGCTGTCGGCCGAAACGGTCTCGTATCTCGAAAATCTGGATACGCCCGTTCGCGTTATCGTCACCGTTTCGCCCGACGGCAACCTGGACGAACACGACCAGCTCTATCGCGACGTCCGAGGGCTGCTGCGAGAATACGAATACGCCGCCCGCGACAACCCCGAGACCGCCTTCTCGGTTGAGTTCGTCAATATCTACCAGCAGCGCAGGCAGGCCCAAATCCTGGTCAGCGAGTACGGCGTCGAGCAGGAGAACCTCATCATCTTCGCCACGGAAGATCGGCAGCGCATCGTATTTCCCGACGAACTCTACGAGACCCGCGACCGCCAGCGCCAGAGCTTCCGGGGGGAACAAGTACTCACCTCCGCTCTCCTGGATGTCACCGGCGACGAAACCAAGACCCTGTACTTCATCACCGGTCACGGGGAGATGCGCTTCGACGACACCGACCCCTACCGCGGACTGTCCCAGCTCGGCGACGCCCTGAAACAGCGCAACTTCGAACTGCGCTACCTGAATCTCACCGAGGTGGACCGCGTGCCCTCCGACGCCGACCTCCTCCTGCTCATGTCGCCTCGCACGTCGCTTCTCTCCCGGGAAGAGGAGATTCTCCGCCGTTACCTCGCCAACGAAGCCGGTCGTCTGATCGCCATGATCGATCCCCGCACGCGGCACGGAATGAGCGAGCTGTTCTACGAGTGGGGCATCCATCTGGACGATGTCGTGATCATGGACGACGGTCCCGACGCCTTGGCCGGAGGCGGCGATCTGATTCTGAAACGCTACGGCGAACACCCCATCACCGAAAGCCTGATCAATAATCAGATTCCCCTCATCTCCGGCTTCACCCGCACGGTTCGCCCCGACCCCGGCCGGCCTCTGGACGATTCGCTGGTCGTCAATCATCTGGTGGTCACTTCGCCCACCAGCTGGGGGGAACGGTCGTACAGGCAGGATACCGGTTTCGTTTACGACCCGGACACCGACCTGGCCGGTCCTCTCAGTGTGGCCACCGTGGCCGAACGGCAGATTCCCTCCCAACTTGGCATCAACATGCCCGGCGGGCGCGTGGTGGTCTTCGGCACGTCCGACATCGTCTCGAACAACCGAATCAGCGCGCTTGGAAACCTGACCCTAATCCTGAACACGGTCAATTGGATCGTCGATCGCGACCGGCTCACAGGCATACCTCCGCGTCCGGTTGAACGCATGCAACTCGTCCTGGCCAGGGACGACATCAACCGTCTTCGGCTGACACTTCTGGGCCTCCTGCCGGGCGTCGTGGCCTTCACCGGGGTCGTCGTTTATTGGATACGCAGAAAGTAACTCCCCATGCGCACTAAAGTCACGATCCTCCTGTTGGTCCTCAACGCAGCTTTATTCGCCTACATCTTTCATTTTGAGGAAAGGATCTTCGGCCCCGACGACCCCCGGGATCACTCCAGCAAAGTCCTCGGCGCCGAAGCGAGCGACCTGGACTACCTGCGTATCGAGGGCCGCTCAATCGGCTCAAGCCACGTTCTCGAACGCCAGCGCGACCGTTGGCGCCTCTCGTCCCCGGTCAACTGGCCCGCCAACCAGCACGCGGTCAGCCGCATCCTCAATCACCTTGAGTTCCTCGAAGCCGAAACCGCCTTTTCAACCGCGGAACTGCAACGAACCGGCCTGGACCTGGCCGACTACGGCTTGGACGACCCCGGAATCGTGCTGACACTGGGCCGCGACGACATGCGGCGCGAGATCCGGCTCGGCTCCGCCACCGACTCAGGCAATCGACTTTACCTCCACGATCCCGCGCGCGAACGCATTCACGTCGTGCGGCGGGAGTTGGCCGGCGTACTCGCCACACCGCTGGATGACCTCAGAAGCAACACCATCTTCGAGATTCCCCTGTTCGAAGTCCGCAGCCTGACTCTGGAACTGGCCTCGCACCGCAACTTGAAAATGCGCGTGGTGCGGAGCGACAACCAATGGCATTTTGAGACGCCCATCCAGGTGCGCGCGGATCGCGCCGCGGTGGAGGCGGCGGTCAACAACCTGGCCGCCATCCGCGTACGCCGCTTCGAAGGCGAGATTTCAGGCGACCTCGCTCCTTACGGTCTCGACCGGCCCTCCCTGCGCATCACGATCGACGGCAACATGCGCAGCCAATCACTCCAGGTGGGCAACGAAGTCACGAGCGACTCGGGCCGGCGCGAATACTACGCCAAAATTCCAAGCGGCCGCAGGACCCCGACAATTTTCACCATCGCGGCCGCGGATGTGGACCCGTTGCGCGAAGCACAGGAACAACTGCGCGACCGCGATTTCCTGCGCTTTGATCCCGACGATCTCAGCGCCATTAGTATTGGCGCGTCCGGCCGGGAGCCGGTTTCCCTCCAGCGCCTGGAGACCGGAAGCTGGCAACTCGTGACCCGACAGCCCGACGAATCCATACGCCTTCTGCGCGCCGACGACTCGATCGTCAACCGCCTCGTCGATCGCTTGGAAGGCCTCCGCGCGCGCTCGTTCGAGAGCGACGCACCCTCTGCCTCGGACAAGGAGAATTTCGGGCTGACCGAGCCCCAGCGACGGGTCACACTGTCCGGCGACCGGGAGCGCACCCTCCTCCTCGGCTACTTCTCCCCCACCCGAGCCAATGAAATCTACGCCAAACTGGAAGGCTCCGACTTCATCTACACCGTGGACAGCTCGATCCTCGACGTCCTGCCGGTCATTTCCCGCTACTACCGCGACCGCCTCCTCATGAGCCGGCCCGAAGGCGCCCGCATCACCTCGGTCGTGCTGTACAGCCTGGATCGCGACACCGAGATTTTCAACGTATCCCTGCCCTCCCGCAACGCCAAATGGGACGACGTGCTGGCCGAAGAGGACGAAGCAGTCAGGCAAGCCGTGCTGGATTTGCTGCCCGAACTCCGGCAGTTACGGGTTGAAAATTACATCCTCAATGAGTTTTCCCCGGTTCTCGACACCGGCCGCGACAGCCGGTCGTGGAACTACGTATTGGAGGCCACTTATGCGCTGACCGGCGGTGAAGAGGACCAGACATCCTACTTCGAACTCTACCTGACCGACCGGATGGGGGGCCAGACTATGATGGCCGGCTCTCCCGAGTTGAACGTCGTCTTCTCCGCTCGTCCGGAATTCATCGAAGCGGTCGGACGACTGATCGATGAGAAAGAAAGCGACGCTCGGCCACTGGCGGCACCGCCAATCCAGCGAGAGACGCCCGACGCCGGGGAAAACAACTCCGAAGAAAACCGTTCCTGAAGGCCTCTCCAGCCGCCCACACCCCGTCTCCCATGAACAAGCCGGTCGCCATCCTGTCCAGCAAGGCCGGAAACCGGCGTCTGCTGCGACTCCTTCACCGGCTATTGCTCGTTTCACTCTTCGGGCTGCTCATCGTTCAGGGGTGGATTTTGTGGCAAGGCGGCCTTCCGATTCCGGCATTCGTCATGGAAAAAGCGGCGCAGATGACACGCGATCAAGCACTCGAATTTTCCTGCCAGGAGGCCCGGTTTGTCGCCCCGAACCGGATCGAATTGACCGGTGTCCGCCTCGAATCGAAAGCAAACCCGGGGCTGGCCTTACGCGCCGATCGTGTCGCGCTGAGCATTTCTCCCGCCCAACTCCTGCAACGGAACATGCCGGCCACTTCGATCTTCCTGGAAGGCGGCGCCTTCACCTGTCCGGCGGAACTGTCCCACTCCGGCCGGGACGAACTTCTCCTGCACGACACGCACCTGGCCGCCTCCGGAAACAACCGCAACTGGCGTATCGACGGGATGGCCTTGCGATCGGCCGGTCTGGTCGCCAGCGTGCGCGGCGCACTGCCCGCCCTGCCGCCCGATCCGCCCGAACCGCCACTGCCCACCTGGGAGAAAACCCTGCGAAAAACCGCGGTGGAACTGTCCACCCTGCGCTCCGATCACCTCGCCGAGCTCGACAGCGCCCGGGTCGATATCGATACGCGGAGAAATCCGGACGGAGGTCTCGACGCCAACCTCCGCCTGACCGTCGATTCCTATCGGCACCAGTTTGGCCTCCTGATCGAACAATCCGAAGCACAGGGAATGTTTCACCTGGACGCGAAACGCGTATCCGGTGAGCTTGTACTTCGGGCCGTCATGGCGCGCTTACGCGACGGGGGACATCTGGAAAACATAGGCGCCCGAATCCGCCTGGACGAATTCGAGATCGGAACGCTTCCCCGAAACGCAACGATTCAACTTTCCACCGCCGGCCTGACCGCACTGGAGGAATCGGCGGAATCCCTTTACCTCACGGCAAACCACGCCAACGACAGCTGGATCGACGCCCGATTCTATCTGCGGCGCGACGGCGAACCCCTGCGCGGTCAGGCCGGGTTCGACTGGCGCGACGGCAAAGGCGAGGTGCGCGCGCGGTCGGACCTGAACCCGAATGAGATCCTGCGCGGCCCCCGCGTCAGGGAAGCCGGTTTTGCCTTCGATGTCTCCTTCGACCGCGCGCCCGAGCTCGAAGCCGAGCTCCGCTTCGGCCCCGAATGGGCGCCCCGGAACGCCGATCTTGAAATCCGCTCGGGTCCGTGCGGGATCGACGGCGTCCGCTTCGACACCGCCCACGCGACCGCCCACTGGGCTCCCGGAACATTTGAAGCCTCGTCCATAATCCTGCGACGCGAGGACTTTCGAGTCGGTGGATCGTATTGGAACGACACGGATACAAAGGACTATCAATTCCGTTTCTCCGGAACGCTGCGCCCGGACCACCTGGAACCCTGGTTCGAGGACTGGTGGGCGCGGCTCTGGGAACCGTTCGCCTTTCCGAGCGCTCCGCCTTCCTCCGGCATTTTCATCCGGGGCCGGTGGGGCGACGCCGATCGGGTTTTCGTGGACGGCTGGGCGGAGGGAAGCGAGATCAGTCTTCGCGACACGGCCATCGATCGAATGGTGACACGTTACCAGGCCACCTCGACTTGGAGCCAGATCAGCAACTCGCGAATCGAGCGGAACGGTCAATCCGCGGAGGGTGGTTTTATCCACCACCGCAACAGCGAATCCCGGGTCACCTTCAACGCACGCAGCACCCTCCCCACCGAGATGATCGGTCGCCTCCTCGGGGAAGGGACCGACCGCGTTTTCCGCACGTTCGAATTCGACAAACCTCCCTCGATTCAGGCGAGCGGCACACTGATCGAACCGGAAAACGGCATGCGGCATCCCGGAAACCGGATGGACGTCACCATCAATTCCGAACACGGTCTGACAGCCTTCGGTTTCCCCCTCGACCGCCTCGCCGCCGCGGGCCAGGTGGCCGGAACCGTCCTCACCCTGTCACCGGTCAACGGCGGCTTCGCCGACGGCGACTTCCAGGGGGCGGCCCGAATCGATTTCGAAAGCGAAACGGAACCTCCGCGCGCCCGGATCACCCTGTCATTGACCGACGCGGCCTTTGGTCCGGCGATGGAGCGAATCGTTCGCTTCACCGATCCCGAAACCGACGAAGATTACCTGCGCGACTTGCACGATCTCGGCGGCCGGGCCCGGTTCGAAACGAGCGTCGAGGGCTTTCTTGACGATCCCTTTTCCTTTACCGGCGAGGGCGCTTTGCATATCCGCGACGCCGAACTGGGGCGGATCCGTTTGCTCGGGTTGCTGTCGCGTTTTCTGGACCGGACCCCCCTGCGATTCACCTCACTGAGACTGAACGAAGCCGAATCCACCTTCGAACTCGACCGGGAGATTCTGCACTTTCCGGATATGGAGCTCAAAGGCCCCAATATCGGCATGGAAGCCTACGGGGATTACTCGCTCGCGAGCCAGGCACTCGACTTCCGGGTCAAGCTCTTCCCGCTCAGGGAAAGTCCCGTACCCCTGGTATCCGAGATTTTCGGCCGCATCCTGGCGCCTTTCGGACACATTCTGGAAATCACCCTGACCGGGACTCTCGACGATCCCCAATGGCGATTCCCCATCGATCCACGCCGAGCGCGGGATTCTCCCTCCGAGTTTCCCGCCGAACGCATCGGCCCGAGATAATAAAACGGTCGGCCCGGAAGTCGGGCCGGCCGCGCGCAGCCTCTCGGCGGTAAGCGTCCGGAGAGGCCTCAGGTTACCTGGATCTTCTTGCGCCGGGTGCGAGCCTCGGCACTCTTCGGCAGAGTAACCTTGAGCACCCCCTTCTTGAAGGATGCCTTGACACCCTCCGGATCGACCTCGTCCGGAAGGGGAACGATCCGCTCCCGATCCTTTTTCTTCCAAGGCATGATATCCTTCAGGTTCATATCAGGCTCACCTCCTTTCCCAAAAATTGGTGTTTCGACACTGTAGGCGGGTCTCAATCGCCGGCGATCTCAATCTTTCTTGCCTTGGCCGGGCCGGCTTTCGGCAGATGGATTTCCAGAACGCCGTTTCGCACCGAGGCGCGAATGCCGTCCTGGTCCACCTCATCCGACAGGGCAAAAGCCCGTTCGTAATCGCCAGTGGCATACTCTTCGACCATCCGGGAAAAACCCCGGTTTACCTCTTTGGGATCGGGAACCTCGGCCCGGATCGTCAGGATGCCTTTTTCCACCATAATATCCACCTTCTCCTCCGGCACACCCGGAATATCCGCGTACACGGTCAATTCGCCTTCGCTCTCCTTGATATCCACATGCGGGGCGAAGACCGGACGCGTACGGGTGCGTTCCAAATGACCCGGTTCCTGAGTGTCTTTCTGTGCGACCTGATTATCCTTGTTGTTCATAACAAATACCTCCTTTCGTGCAAATTGTTGACCAACGGACGCCTCTCAGGACGAAATCGCCACCTTGCGCGGTTTGTCCCCTTCAGCCCGTGGCAGCACAACGCGCAACAGTCCGTGCTTCAGAGAGGCCTGTACGTTTTCGGAATCCAACTTGTAGGGAAGCTCGATCGACCTGCTGAAAGCCCCGGCTGGACGTTCGCGCCGGTGATACTTTTCCCCTTCCCGCACCGATGTTTCCTTCCGCTCCCCTTTGAGAGTGAGCGTCGTGCCGCGAACGGTGATCTCCAGCCCGGCGGGATCCACGCCCGGCAACTCAGCGGTCACCACCGCTTCATGGTCGTTCGCGGATATATTAAGCGCTGGATACTCAGCCGACGGGCGGCCGACATGGGAATCGAACGCGCGATTGATCGCCCGCTGTAGATTCGCCAGTTCCGAAACCGGATTCCAATGCGAACTGATATGGGGAAGGTTCTGTCTGAGTCCAATCATGATGTTTGATCCTCCTTTCGAGAATATTTCGATTTGATTTTGAATTATGTCACTCGCTCGCTAAAATTGAACACGCATAGAAGATACCAATTGCCCAAGGAACGAGATAGAACACACAACCATATCTTATATAAACTCTTACAAGTTTTATTCACATCTGGACGGCATGATGGAACCCAGACTCGTGCGTCCTTTTGTCACAATCTCAGAGTCAAATGGATCCATGGCAGCGGTTCGAATGCCATATCAATCCGCCTGCCGGGACGGCCTCACGACCCCGTGACCCGGCACAACGTCATTCGCGCACCCTGATATGTCGGTTGAATTCAAGGACTATTACCGAATTCTCGACGTGCCCCGCACGGCGAGCCAGGACGACATAAAAAAGGCGTTTCGCCGTTTGTCGCGCAAGTACCACCCGGACCTGGCCGAAGACAAAGCGGCGGCGGAAAAGCGCTTCAAGGAAATCAACGAAGCCTACCAGGTCCTGAAAGATCCGGAAAAACGGAAGAAGTACGACCGGCTCGGCGCCGATTGGGAGCAGGCCGATCGCGTCGCGGCGGGCGGCGGCCAGGGCTTCCGTCGCCGCCGGTCCCGGGGCGATCCATTCACTCGGGGGGAAACATTCCATTTCGGCGGAACGGGCTTCAGTGACTTTTTCGAGACGTTTTTCGGTTCGATGGGGAGCGCCGAGGGGGATCCCTTCGCGTCGGGCTTCACACGGGAGTCTCCCTTCCGGAACCGCGCCGGACGGGATGTCGAAGCCGATATCATGGTCACTCTGGAGGAAGTCCTCCGGGGATCGACCCGGCAAGTCACCTTGCGCCGTGAAGGGCCGGACGGCTCGCTCGGCAAAACAGAAACCTATCAGGTGCGGATTCCCCCAGGTGTCAGCGAGGGCCAGCGGATACGCCTCGCCGGCCAGGGTGAACCCGGTGAGGGCGACGGCCGGGCCGGACACCTGTTCCTGAGAGTCCGTTTCGCCGCGCACCCGGATTTTCGCGTCCACGGCAAGGATCTGCATCATGAGCTGGCACTGATGCCCTGGGAAGCGGTACTCGGTTGCAGCCGGGAGGTACCGACTCCGACCGGTCGCGCCGCCCTGAAAATCCCTCCCGGCACCCAAAATGGACGCGGATTCCGCCTTCGCGGACACGGACTCCCGAATAAATCCGGCGACCGCGGCGATCTGTACGTTCGCGTCGAGATCCGAATTCCGGATCGGATAACCGAGAAAGAACGAGAACTGTGGCAATCACTCGCCCGCAACCGGGGCGAATCAACGCACAATTCAGGATGAAGCGACAGCACTCAACCACACGGGCCGTGCTCGTGCACACCGATCTCGCCTACGAACACGTGCGCGAGCCCTACGATCTCGCCACAGCCGCGAGCTTGGCGGACACGCATCCCGAACGGATCATACATTACTGCCACCTTGGCCTCATCTCGGGCTCGCCCGACCCGAAGACCGAGAAGCGGCCTTTCACGGATCAGAGCGTATTCGAACTCCGCCGGATCGAGTTTCTGAGGCGCGAAGCCGGGGTCAACCTCACAGGAATCCGCCTCATCATCGATCTGCTCCGTCACAACGAATCCCTCCGCGAGGCCCTGCGCTTCCACAGCGACTGAGCCCGCCGACTGCTCTGGATTTCGGATTACCGGAGTTCAGTCACCGCCTTAAGGTGACCAGCACACGCCGCCGGCGGCGCGGGAGCGCCGCCCTCCAGCGACTGTGGTGCGCCCTTCGCCCGGAGTAGGTCATTCCCCCACGCTGCTGGCCCGGGCGTCGAGGACGTGGCGTATGTGGTGAAGCAGATCCTTTCGCTTAAACGGCTTGTGAAGGAAGCTGGCTACGCCGGACTCAAGCATTCCCTTGCGCAAACCGCTGTCGAGGTACCCGGTGGCAATGACGAAAGGTTGGATGGCGCCACGTTCTTTCAACTTTTCGAACAACTCCCAGCCGCTCATTCCAGGAAGCCCGTGGTCCGCCAGAATCAACGCGATGCGAGCCCCTTCCTTCTCGAAAACCCGCATGGCCTCCGCCGCATTCGTGGCCAGAAGAACCTCGTAGCCTTTTTTCGCCAGACTCCAGCGCAACCACTCAGCCACCATGGGTTCGTCCTCGACCAGCAGCAAGGTCTCTTCGCCGCCTGCCGGCTCATAAAAACGCGATGAAGCACTTTCGGGAGCCGTCGGCACCGCCGTGGGAAAGTAAAGCGTGAAAACGCTTCCCTTCCCGGGCCGGCTGTTCACTTCGACGTGGCCGGCGTGGTTCTGCATAATCCCGTAAACCACCGCCAGTCCCAGTCCGGTTCCCTCGCCGACATCCTTGGTGGTGAAAAACGGCTCGAAAATGCGGGAGACGATTTCCTCGTCCATCCCGAAGCCAGTATCCGTTACACGAACACACACATAGTCTGTCTGCCGACTTACGGGAAACTCATTGGGGAGCGACGATGCCGACACCATTTCCGTTTGAAATCCCAGACGCCCCCCGGTTTCCTTCATCACATCGCGGGCGTTGACGGCGAGGTTCATCAGCACTTGGCTGACCTGTTGCGCATCCGCCTGAACGAATGGAATGCTTTCGTCGAGCTGAAAGTCGATGTCGATTGATCGCGGAAAGGTTTCCTTGAGCAGTTCGCCAAGGTCCCGGATCGTGTGGTTCAGCTTGACGGCGTGAAAATGCGTTTCGGCCTTGCGCGCGAAAGTCAGGATCTGGCGCACGAGCTGCGAAGCCCTCTCTCCGCTCCGGTTGATTTCCCGTGCAAAGCGCTTCATTTGCTCGTCGGCCTGGGGAAGGTTGATGATGAGTTCGCTGTATCCGTTGATCACGGCCAGGATGTTGTTGAAATCGTGCGCGATACCCCCGGCCAGGTTGCCCAGACTCTCCATTTTCTGCACCTGCCGGAAACGCTGCTCGATCTCATGCCGTTCGGAAACGTCGCGGGAACTGCACAAGGATCCGGAAATCCTGCCGTCCTCCTCGGTCAAAGGTTCCATCAGAGTCTCGAACCAGACCGTGACGCCGTCCTTGCGACGGAGCCTGTATTCGACGGGCGGCACCTCGTGACTGCCGGCGGCCACTTTATCGAATTCTTCCATGATCCGGTTCCGCTCGTCCTCGTGCACCAATTCGGCAAAGCTCCGGCCCGCCAGTTCCTCCGGAGCGTATCCGAGCAGATCGCGCACCGAAGGCGACGTGTACTGAATCACACCCTCCGGTGTGGTCAGATTGACCAGGTCCCGCGTCTTCTCAGCGAGGAGGCGAAACCGCTGCTCGCTTTCCCTCAAAGCGGTCTCCGTCGCGAGCTGCGCTCGGGACCGCTCGGCGTTCCCGAGCAGTCGCTCGAGCGAAGGCGCCAGCCGGGACAGTCTGTCTTTCATCAGGTAATCGTCCGCACCTTGCCGCATGACCTCAACGGCCAGGTCTTCGCCCACCGTTCCCGATACGACGACAAACGGAACATTCACCGCGCTCGAACGGAATATGGCCAAGGCTTCCAGGGCGTTGAACCCGGGCAACACATAATCGCAAATCACGGCATCCCAGCGATTTTCCTCCAACGCGCGGGCGAATCCCTCCGCGTCCTCGACCCGTTTGAACGCGACGCGACGCCCGGATCGGCGCAACTCATTCACCACCAACAAAACATCATCCTCAGAATCCTCCACCACGAGTAGGGATAAGAACGCATTCATATCGGCTTCATCCTGCCTGAGGTTGATCGAGTCGCACTCCATTCGGCTATCTAAAATCGCTTAAAACACATAGCATTCCAGGTTCTCCAGATCAATTCAATCTTGGTTGACGTCAAACCCAAGTAAAACAAAAAGCCCTGGGTAAGGTCTTCCTTGATAAACTCATCAGGAACCCTGCGTTCCGGGAACACGAGAGGAACGGCGGATGCAAAATCCACCCTGAGGTTACGACCGGACCGGACAACCACAGTTCCCTGGCAATCTGTCGGCTTAGGCTACCGCCTAAGTCCGACGGACGCCTCGCAGTCAGGCATCCATCCGAAAGATTCATCAGAATCGACTGACCTGTGGTTGAGTCTTTCCTAGGTTTGAGATAGACTGTTATGTGTTATGAAACCGGCTTTCCCGCTTACTCTATTTCTCTCACTAACCCTCTCGGTGCCAGGGTTTCTCCTTCTGGCGGCTGAGGACGTCGGTCCGGGCGACGACCGGCACAGCGTAATCGAGACCCTCGGCGATCCGAACGGCCGCATCGGCTCCGACAGGTTCGAAATCCTGCACTTCCCCCGAGGCGAGGTCGTGTTGCGCGACGGTGTGGTCGAACGGGCGGACCTCATCTCGCCTGAGGAACTCACCGCCCGGATGGAACGCGAGGAAGCGCGCCGGATCGCCCGCAAACGCGAACACGAGGAACGAATCGCCCGCGGCGAGGCGCTGCGCGATGAGAAACTCGCCGACGAATCATTCCAGCAACGCTCTCCCCGCGAACGCTTGGCCTACTGGCAGGCGTTCGGACGCCATTACCCGGAAGTCGATATCAGTTTCGAACTCGATGTGCTGCGCCAGAAGGTTGAGGAGGCGGAACGGATCCGACGGGAGGAGGAACGACGCGAGGAACGTCTGCTGGCCATGGAACAGCGGATCCGCCAGGCCGAACGTCGCGCCGAAAAAGCGGAAGAAGAAGCGCGGCGACTGGAGGAACAGCGCAGACAACGGCAATACACCCGCCACATCCATTCCACTTACATCATTCAGCCGGAGCAGAAGAAACCGGATGATTCCGAACAAAAAGCGCCGAGCACGCCTCAGCCCCGGGAACACCGGATTCACGGGGAACCGGAACGGCAGCCTACCGCTTTCGAACGGGCTCGCGAATACCGCCACGAACGCAGTCGGCAGCGCAACGAAGCCCGGTACAGCTCCAATTGAGGGTGAGCCTCCGTTACCGGATGGAGGAATCGGCCAAACCGCCGACGTCCACTTCGGTATCTTCCGATTCGATCATTTAATCAGATCCTACGTTCCGGACGGCCGCCAACGCGAGCATTTCCCGGATCGACAAACCTCTCGCACGGAGCGCCCGCAGGCTCATCGCCCCGTCCCGTTTGGCCAGGCGGCGGCCGGACTCATCTCTGACCAGGGGACAATGCAAGTACGCCGGCTCCGGGAACCCAAGTGCGCGGATTAACAGGCGTTGTCGGGCGGTCGAGCGCAACAGATCCTCACCCCGCACCACCTCGGTGATGCACATGGCGGCATCGTCCACCACCGCCGCCAGGTGATAAGAGGGAAGTCCGTCCCGCCTCCAGACGACGAAATCTCCGAAATCGGCACCCGCCACAAAAACGCGCTTGCCCAGGTTCAGGTCATTGACTGTCAACGACTCGCCGTCCGAAACCCGGAAGCGCCAGGCGACGTTCTCCACACCCTCAACCTCATCACCGCTTCCACGCTCCTCCGGACGGCACGTTCCCGGGTACACCGGCTCGTCATCGCCTTCATGGGGAGCGTTCAGATTGGCCAGAATGTCTTTGCGCGAACAGCGGCAAGGATAGATGTGGCCCGCGCGACGCAATGTCTCCCAGGCCAGCCGGTAAAACCCGGAACGGGCGCTTTGGTCGTACGGACCGTACGGACCGCCCACATCCGGCCCT
>SLOW01000088.1 GCA_007132315.1 Opitutales bacterium | reverse complement strand
GGAACACCTTTTAGAAAATCTTGTGCGAAACGCGCAAGATTTCAGAAACAAGGGACTAACGCGGATAAGAGCGTCCGCTCCGACCTTAACCGAGTAGCATTCGAACTAGCCATTATTTTAGGAATATTAATTCGAGGGCTTCTCTGAAAGGCGGCGTCAACGGATTCCACCAAACATCTTCTGAAACAGGGCGATCTTTTCTCCGCGCGTTTCCGGATACTTTCGATCATCCAGCGACGGAAGGGTTCCTTCCTGGAGAACGGCGTGCTTGCGCCTCTGCGGATCGTCCAAGAGCGCACGGCCTCATCAGTTCCCCCGCGTTCCATTCGCGCCTGAATCCTGACTACACCTTGACAGTAAAGGACCAGGAATATGTTTTATCCGGGTTCAGGACACGAGCCGATCCATCGAGGATTGCTTCGGCGAGAGAGTCGTGCGCTGCGGTTGTGGGCTCGATCACAATGTTGCGGTAAGGCGCTGACTCCGAACCCGACCAGCCGCCCGAATTGATCCACAGTCCAAAATGAGGAATTGTCTTCGTATCGAGGTTGATGGCTAACTCAGCTTCCGGGGCCCGCAGCTTAACGGTCTGGCAAGAAGAGGCTTCGGTGAAAAGTTTTAACGCCCATGGTTCTCCATTTTGTCCATCGAGAATAGATCTCCGTGTTCCGTCCGTGCAGAAAGCGTGAAGCTCTTCCCATTTCAGGTGGCGTCCAGTGAGAAACCGCATTTTGCCGAGAGCGAAACGGATCAAAACCGGAGTTTGGGCGGGCAAGTCCAGCTGTAAACCATTGGCGAGGGAAAACTGGGGATGTGCAGCCCAGATCCATGGGAATGATCGTGTGCCGGTCAATTCGTAATAAGAATGCAGCATAGGACCATCCAGGCGCCAGGTTCGTTGGAATCGAAAAGGCGCACAACGACCGTTAACACTCAGCACGACCCGTTCGTCGGCCACACTGTCAACACTCCATGGCTGGGTTACCAAATCGCCGTGGTCCGGTACTTTAAGCGTCGTTCCTCCGGCGTTTGATGGGCTAATATCGACTGGAGAAACGGATGGAAACACTTCGTCCCAGCCGCCGGTATCAAACCATTTGACCCAGTTTACTCCGTATCGCATCGGGTGAAACGGAAGGTGCGGGTTGTTCCACAACCACTCCCTTCCCCGTGCTTGGAGAGAATGCATTTTGCCTCCCCGTTTGGGATCGACTGCGATTCTCATATGGTTGTTTTGGAGGTAAATCACATCGGATGCTGTAAAAAACATTGCCGCTTCGCAATTTGATATGGTTGATTACGGAAGGAAGCCCGAGGTTGAAGTGGAGTCAATGTTGTTTTGCGGGAAACCGTATGTTCCCGCTCAATCTGGAGCCTGAAACAAACAGGGGCCAAAAGGAATCGAATTGAGACGGGGTCGGTTGCAAAGGGTTAGGCAGAACAGGCTTTGCATGGATATGACTCATTCGCGGCGGAAGAAAGGATCGGGGCAAACGACGCAAGGCCACGTCTCTGCCAGTACGGCAAACCGTTCTGTTTCGTCCATCGCTGCGGTCTTTTCCCTGGCATGAACGCCACGATAAAGTGTCAGTGCAACCGATGTCCTCGGGATCACCGTTGCCGATGCCTTTGGGTCGTACCGATATTGATTGTGCTATCCTGCACAGGACCGACTCTTCGGTTGAAGATTCGGTCCGGGCTCGTTAAGGTCGATCCCGATGAAAACCGACTCGATGGGGTTGTTGCCGGTGCCGCGGGAGGTTCGGCTGAGAAACGGGGTTGTTTGGGTGGATCCGGGCGGCGAGGTGGAGGTTCCGGAGGGTGCGGGAGAACGTTTTCACCGGGCGGTGGAGCGGTGGTCGGCCGAGATGAGGGGGGAGTTCTCCCGCCCCGGTGATGCGGTGCATGCGGACACGTCGGCGGGCGGGCCGTTCCTGCGGATGCGTCTGGCGCCGGACGAGGTCCCGGGACAGGGTTACCGGTTGACGGTTGGGCGGTCCGGGACGGTGTTGGAGGCCGGGGATGAGGCGGGTGCGTTTTACGGGTTGCAGACGTTGCGTCAGATTCTGCGGCGGTACGGACCGGAGGTTCCCGAGTTGGAGATCCGCGACTATCCGGATTTCCCCAATCGCGGGTACATGCTGGATGTCAGCCGGTGCAAGGTGCCGCGTATGGACAGCCTGTACGCCCTCATTGACCGGCTGGCGGGGTTGAAGTTCAACCACCTCCAGCTCTATATGGAGCACACCTTCGCCTTCCCGGGGCACGAGGTGGTGTGGCGGGACGCTTCGCCCTTCACGGGCGAGGAAATCCGCGCGCTGGACACGTATTGCCGCGACCGGTACATCGAACTGGTGCCCAATTTGAATTCTTTCGGGCATATGGAGCGCTGGCTGCGTCACCCGGAATACCATTATCTGGCTGAATCCCCCGAAGGATTTGTCGATCCCTGGGGAACCCGACGTCCTTACGGGAGCGTGCTGAAACCGAACGATGACAGCCTGGCGTTCCTCGACGGGCTTTACCGGGAATTTCTGCCGCATTTTACCAGTCCGCGTTTCAACATCGGGTGCGACGAGACCTGGGAGCTCGGGCAGGGCTGGAGTCGGCCTTTGGTGGAGGAAAAGGGCGCCTGCCGGGTATATCTGGACTTTCTAAAACGCATTCACGCCCTGGCGGAGAGCCACGGTCGCCGGGTTCAGTTCTGGGGGGATATCGTACTCAAGAACCCCGCATGCGTCGCCGAATTGCCGCCCTCGTTGACCGGCATGATCTGGGGGTACGAGGCGGACCATCCGTACGAGGCGAATTGCCGGAACTTTTTCGAGGTGGGTATTCCCATTCAGGTTGTTCCGGGCACGTCCTCCTGGAAGTCGCTGCTGGGCCGGGCGGACAATTGCCGGGCCAACCTGGAATCGGCGGCGGCCAGTGGGTTGCGGCACGGAGCGGACGGGTTGCTGATCACGGATTGGGGCGACGCCGGCCACCACCAGTTCTTTCCAATCGGTCTGCCGGGAATCGTGTACGGCGCGGCGTTGGCGTGGGGCGGGAAGGAGAATCGAAGTATCGACCTGGCCGATGCTCTCGACCGCCACGTGTTCGGTGCGCAGGCGTCCGGCATGGGGCGGGTCTTGCTCGACCTGGGAGCGGCCTATCGCGAAACCGGAAAGATCACGTCACAGAGTACGTTGTTTCACCACCTCCTGTTCGCGAATCCCGACGAGATCGACGGATGGCTCGAAGGCGTATCCGTCGGGGCGTTACGGAATACCCGGGCGCTACTGGACCGCCTGGCGGAGGCGTTGGCGGACGCGGCTCCCGGTTGTCCGGACGGCGAGCTGGCGCGACGCGAGATCGCCCTGAATATCCGTATGGCCAACCACGCCCTGGAACGGGGGATAGCACGGCTGGAGCCCGGGGAAGTGGATTCCGAGGAATTGCGCCGCGACCTCGACCAAATCATCGAGGCGTTCGGTCCGCTCTGGCTCGAGAGCGCCCGCCCGGGCGGCCTGACGGAGAGTCTGGGGTACCTGGAAACGGTTCGGGACGCTTATTGAACCTGGAAAACACATTGCCATGGGTCGGCGAAGACCGACAGACTGCTGGCATGTTGAACGCCATGACTCTGTTCGCATCGGTTCGCCCGTACTTCAGGGGGCATCCTCATGCCATCGTCGCGGCGCTCGCCGTCCTGCTCACGACCGTGGCGCCCCTTTCGGCTCAGAAGGTGGGACTGACCGATCCGTTCGACGCGGTCGGCCCCAGTGTTTCTCTGGGGTACATGTTTCTGGAGGGAGACTTTGACGGATCCACGGCGCAAACGCTCGACGGGAGCGCTTCGGATTCGTTCAAACTGCGACAACAGGTGGTGAGCGGCCGGATCGCGCAGCAGGTGGGCGGACGTTTTCAGGGGTACATCGACGTCGGCATCGCGGAGAACCGGTTGAGCGGAGCGCGATTCGAAAGTGGGGGCATGTACGGCGGCGGTTTGCACGTGTTGCTCTTGCCGGACCCCCACTTGTATCTGAAATGGGTGAGCTCGTTTCACTGGCACGAGGAAGTCGGTCTGCGCCGCGACAGCGATACGCGGATGCAGATCCGCAACGATTGGCAGACGGGATTTCTTCTGGCCCGGGAAGGCGGACCGCAACCGCTCTTCGGCGAGGAAATCACGGGCTCGCGCACGTATATCGGGGGCGTGTATTCCGGCCGCGAGTTCCGGCTGCGCGCCGACGGCAGCGATACCTACGAACCGGAGGACTGGAGCGGCCTGCGCGGGTTGGTGGGAATCCAGTTCGACCTGGGCCGCAACGCCGGTATCGCGGTCGAGGGGCATCTGGGCTCGGCGAAAGGCGGCAGCGGCTGGATTTATTATCGGTTCTGATCGGATCCCTCCAGCCGCGGACAACAGCAGCCGCGAATCGGACACGGGATGCGTGGTTCGATGATCGCCGAATATGGTAGGTTCCGGCATGAGAGTCGATGCCGTTGTGGCGTCGATTCAAAAGGCTCACTTAAGGGAACGGACGAGAGATGAAAAAAACGACGGAAACGGATGTTCTGGTTGTCGGCGCCGGGCCGGTCGGTCTGTTCGCGGCGTTGGCGCTGGCCCACAGGGGGATCGATGTGGAAGTCGTCGATAACCGGCCCCACGGCAGCACGCAGAGTTACGGAATGGCTTTGCATCCGGCGACTTTACGGAGTCTCGAGGAATACGGACTTTTGGACGCGATTCTGGACGGCGCCCGTCTGGTGCGTCGAATCGATTTGTTTCGCGACGGCCAACGCGTTTGCGGGGCCGATCTCAAGTCCGCCGGGCTGCACCCCGCGTTTCTGGCGGCTGTGGGACAAAAACACTTGGAAAACGTCCTATCCGATGCGCTCGAAACCGCGGGGGTGCGGGTTCGTTGGAAGCACCGGGCGGCTGAAATCAACCGGAGCGGGGAGAAGATTTCTGCGCGGGTGGACGAACTGGAAGGGCGGCTGACCGGTTATGCGGTCGCTCACGGTGAAGGTTTTGTGAAGCGAAGCTACGATTTCAAGGCCTCCCTGCTGATCGGGGCGGACGGCGCCGGTTCCTTTGTCCGTCGCAGCCAGCGGATCGGTTTTCCCGAGGTGGGTGATCCCGAGGATTTCGCGGTGTTCCAATTCGATAACATTTGTGGCGAATGCAATTCGATGCAGATCGTCGATACACACGGACTGGCCGCAGTGCGTTGGCCGTTCGAGGGAAGCGGATGCCGCTGGAGCTTCCAGGTGCCCGGCGACGGGACCCCCCCGGAACATCTGCGGGAAAAAG
>SLOW01000269.1 GCA_007132315.1 Opitutales bacterium | reverse complement strand
TTAGAAGACCGCCTTCACCGTGAGCAATTCGCATAATGTATGCACCTTGATCATTCTCTTTCATCATTCGATCGGAGAAAAGAAGAATCATGACGTCAAACTCTTTTCTGTTTCTCCGTTAGGATTCCTTTTGTGACCATCAAAGCGATTTAGAGCCTGGCATTCGAAATAGACTTGGCTATGAATGCTCATTTCCAAAAATGGTGCTGTAATTTTTTTAATGAAAACACCAGGAATCGCAGGGGCCGACGGGTGCCGGTCTGGATGGGTAGTCGTTCGTAGAACCGGTAGTGGCCCGATTCAGGCGGAGATTCTTCCGGACGCGGCCACGCTGATTCGTTCCGTCGTTCCAAGTCATCTGCTTCTTCTGGATGTGCCAATCGGCCTCACCAAGATCGGGCCGCGCCGGGCAGACCGGATGGCGCGGCGATTCCTCGGCTGGCCTCGGATGACCAGCGTTTTTTCCGCCCCGATCCGGCCGGTGTTGGAGGCGTCGAACTACAGCGATGCCTCGCGCATCCGGCGGGATGTGGAGGAGTCCCGGCAGGCTTGGGGGATCAAAACTGATGCGGTTAAATGATGAACCTTTCGACATTGGGATTACCATCCCTTACCGCAACACTTCGTCGTCTTCTTCCTCGCCGGCGTCGTCAGGAAAACTGTCCGCACCGCCATTTACCCCTGACGGCTCCAGATTCACGATCCGTTCGAGGGCACGATCATAGATTTCGAGCAGCGAATCGAGGCTTGCAGCCACCTTTTCAGCCGGGACCGCAGGGATAGGCGATCCGCGATTCAGGTCGAATTCCAGAGATGAAAACAATGCCGCAATTTCCCTCCACATCGCGTGTGCCTCCTCCGTATCGAGAGCGTGCGATTTCAGTTTCTGGCGCAGCTTAGGCGGTGTGAGCAGCATCTCGCCGTTTCGATAAAGGCGCAGAATAATCACGTCCATCCCACCTCCGGATATAGGAGCCCAAATCCCGATCGACTTACCCGACGGACGGATCCTCGCCTTGTCACGCGCCCAATGGAGAATTCTCTCGTACACCCCTCGGACCATTTCCGAGTGGAGCGCTTCGAGGAACTCATCCTCGGTCAGTCTCCTTTCCTTCCCCTTTTCAGAAGGCGGGATGTCGACCGTTACCGAATCCGGGACTCCGTCAGCTTTGCGAACTACCGCACGCACGACTTCAGTCGAATGGGCGACAACCTAAGGAACAATGAACCATCCAGAATCCTCGCCTTTGCGGTAGAGTTGGAGCTCGACCAATCCAAATGTGAAGTGGAGGCGCGTTTGCTGCTGCAGCAGATCTAGAATTCGTTCCAGATCCTGCCGGATCCCATCCCCGACAATCAGCAGAAGGAAACGGCCGGTGCTCAGGTTTTTATGGACCAGATCGACAAATCGGGATTCGTCGGGGACCTCAGCTTCTCCAAAAGCGTTCTTTGCATACTCGTAAAGGCTTTCACCAGACTTCATCCGCGAGTCTTTGGCGGCACGGCAAGCTGACTCAAGTTCCTCGTATGAAAACGCCGCAAGATGGCTCGCGTATTCAAGAATCTGCGCGAGGACTTCCCGTGTCGCCTGCGGATTACGCCAAAGTTTCGTTTCGACAATTGCAAGTCGTCCCTTCGGCGAGACAAACAGATTGTCAATACCCCGGATTTCCCGACCCACCGCAACGAGAGGAGCAAATGCTTCGTCCAGTTTCTTGACCGGAAGCAAGGATGGATGGTCATGGAGCATTCTTTGAAGAAAGCTCTCGCGTAGGTTCTTTACATCGAGTCTCACCCGCTCCAATGCGGTCGCCCCGCCCTCAGGGGAAACATAATAGGGATTTCCGTCACTTCGCATCCTGCGAGTCTCTGAAGATGTGCTGGATAGCTCAAGAAATTATAGATGGCTTTTCATCGCTGACACGTACAGGGCATGATGGAGAACTGCCTCACCTACAGGGCATAAGAGTGAAACGAAAACTGGTCCGGTCGCTTTACGACCGTTGAGGGAACAATGCCTTCCCGCACAAAGGCCGGGAGGAATTCAGCGGTTGCCCGGATTTGTTCCTTTGATGGAAGTCCCTCCGGATTTTCCGGACTGCCCATATTCACCGCCCGTTCACGAATTACTTGAGTTCGGTACCTTTACCCCAAGCGACGCAATGTATTGCTTCGTGCCCTCGATGTTCACGAAGCCGGATTGTCGTTTCTCGTTGGCCACCGAGTCGTCGGCCACCGTTCCCGATTCGGCTACGCTCAGAAACTCAAATCGACCCTCGGCCATTTCTTCCTGGATCGACAAAGCTTCGCGTAACACCGCCAGCAACATGAGCGGCATGTCCTGGTCGCCCTGCTGATCCAGGTACCTCTGGGCCGCATTGGCAAGGCGGCAAAAGAAATCGATCTTCGAGACTCCATCGACCAGATCCGCGTCGTAAAAAATATCCCGCAATTGAATCAATAGCCAGCTCAGTTCCCCGGCGTACCGCGTAAACACATAGCGTATACCGCTATTCTCCCAGCCTTCGAACTCTGATTCTTTCTCGGGATATTCGATGACGATACGAGCTCCTCCCCAGGTTATCGAGGTTTCGCTCTTATCAGGAAGTTCTGAGGCGGCCACTTTCGTGGCAAGCTGGAGTAGTTGCTCTCTCGGCATCACCACACCATTCCACGAAAAAAACATTGCCCCGGTCAACTCAATTCGTGTTTCATCCGGCCCATGTCCTATACACTTGATGATTGTCAAATTGGCGGAAGAACAGTGTATCTGGCTACCGGATCGGCCAGCCAAACGGTCAATGTCTGCACTGCGAACGGCGCGCGCGGGCAGTATGACTGGACGCTCCGTTTGCTTCCTCGGGACTTCGTCAATCTTAACGATCTGCAACAATACGCAGCCGTTAACGCGATGATCGCTTGGTTGAGAAACGAACGCCGGGCGATTGTTGAAACGCAGCCCGAGGTAGAAACCGAACCAGAAGTCGAAACGATCCAAGCTTCGGCTGCCAATTCCTTCGCTGATACAACCTGGATCCAACGGGCGATGACGATCACGGAATTCTGTATCGATGAACTGATACGCGAGTTTCTTGAACTGCCCTACCTACACCGGGTCGAGCATTCCCTCCACACGCGACTGTATTCGATTCTCCGAACGCAGCCGCATTTCGCTCGATTTCACCCCCTGTCCGACGGAATAACCCTGACACAGCCGATACACAAAGAGTGGCCCGAGACGAAACCCCGGCCCGAGAAAGGAAACCGCCGGGGGAATTTCGATTTGGCGATTCTCGCCCCGGAAACCATCGGTGCTTGTGATCCAAAGGAGTTTGAAAAAGGTCTGATTACTGCTCCGATCGTGATCGAAATTGGCCTTAATTACGGCGAGGGACACCTGCTGGGCGACCTGCATAAGCTGACCAACAGCGGCGTGCGGCACGGATATCTAGTCCATCTCTTGCGAGAACGGCCCGATGCGAGAATCGAGGAAATCCTTCAATCCATTCAAGATCGAGGCCATTCTAATGGTGGGAACCATTCAGTAATCAAAATCGGCCTTGCCCAGGTAATCGGAGGCACGAAGAGGGCCAAGTTTCTTGATGATACCGAAATACGCGATTATCCCGCAGGCTCCCCCGCGTGACCAGATCGACAGCGTTTGCCATCAATGCCAAACCGCCTCTCAAAAAGCGACTTCAAGGTCGCGCGAACCTGCCCGACAAAGCTTTACTATAAGAAGCTTCGTTACCCTTCCCTGCTAGACGACGACCCTTACCTGGAGTTTCTGGCCGACGGAGGCTACATGGTGGAGACCATGGCCAAATTCCTCTACCCGGGCGGGGTGGAGGTCGGTGACTGGAACAATCCCGAAAAGGCGTCCACCGAGACCACGCGGCGCCTTCAAGAAGATGGCGCCGTCCTGTTCGAACCGACCATCGTCCATGACAACCTGCTCGCCCGGATCGACATCCTTCGCCGCCGCGGTCGCACTCTGGAACTGATCGAGGTCAAGTCCAGCGGGATCGACTCGGTTGAGGACGGGCCCGTGCCTTTTCGCGGAACGCGGGGTGGGATTACCTCGTCCTGGCGACCATACCTGGAGGACGTTACCTTTCAGGCAATTGTCTTGGGGCGCGCCTTTCCCGGGTTCTTGATCGCTCCGTACCTCTGCGTCGTGGACAAGGCCAAGGCGGCGACTCCCAACACGACCTTCGACCAATTCCGCCTGACCAGGCGCGAGGACTCCAGCGGCCGCACCCATGCCGAAGTCGAGTACCTCGGCAACCCTGAGCAGCTACGTAAAGAGCACATCCTAGCCGTGATCGATGTTTCCAGCGAGGTGGCCGAACTGCGACGCGAGGTTGAAAAAGCGGCCGATCAGTTCGCCCAAAGCCTCCGCGGTGACTCGGTCACCAAAATCGCTCCCGAAATCGGCCAAAAATGCAAGCACTGCGAGTACCGCCTGTCCGTCGACGGCGCTCGCGAAAACGGTTTCCGCGAATGCTGGGGTTCGCTCGCTGACCCGAATCCGCACGTTCTCGATCTTTACCGGATCGACCTGGCCGGCGGCGGAAATCGGGACGTCCCGGCGGAACTGGCTGCGAATGGAACGGCTTCCCTCCTCGACGTCCCCGACGACGCCTTATCCGGCGCCGCCGCCGAGCGACAGCGTATCCAGATCCGCTGCACCGCCGAAAACCGCGAACACCTGTCGGCAGAGCTTCCGAGCGTTCTCGCCAACCATTCCCATCCGCTTCACTTTATCGACTTCGAAGCTTCGCGCCTGGCGATCCCCTATCATCCGGGAATGCGTCCCTACGAACTGGCCGCTTTCCAGTGGAGCTGCCACACGTTACCCGGTCCGAGATCGAACCTGAAACACGCGGAATGGCTCAATATTGAAGGAGCCTTTCCCAACTTCGAATTCGCCCGAACCCTGCGCGACTGTATCGGCGACGAAGGCACCGTGTACATTTGGTCTCATTATGAAATTACGGTTCTCAAAGAGATTCGTAGGCAAATGGACCGGTACGGCGAAGACGATTCCGACCTGGCCGACTGGCTGGATCGTTTCACCGAGGAGAACAACCCGCGCATCGTGGACCTATGCCGCCCGGCGCCAGACCATTACTTCCACCCGACGATGGCCGGCAGCGTCTCCATCAAGTACGTCCTCCCGGCCGTCTGGCGGTCAAACCCGAGCCTTCGCTCACATCGCGAATTCGCCCAGTATGTCGGTCACGGGCCGAACGGCGAACTCCTCAACCCCTACGACACCCCCCCACCCCTGACAATCGGTGA
>SLOW01000097.1 GCA_007132315.1 Opitutales bacterium | reverse complement strand
GGCAGGCGGACCTCGCGGGCGAGGACCCAGGACAGCCGGCGGCAGAATTCCCGCGCCTCCTCCCAGTTCAACGAGTCCACCGGCAGCATGTCGCCCGGGTTGCGGCTGGGATTGCGGTTCATGACCCGGCGGTAGAGGTCCTGCGTGGTCTCGTAGGCGTGGAGCCGGATGTCCGGATGACCGGGCACCGGGAGCAGGTTCTCCAGCACGTCGTCCAGGATCCCCGGCACGCGGTCGCGGATGGAATCCAGGTAACCGAGCCGGAGATCACGATTTTCGTCGCGAAAATCACTCCGCGGAAATTCTGACTGCAACCGTTCGCTCCAACGCAGAGTGGTGTCCAAGTGATCCAGGGCAGCGTTCCCGTTTCCCGCGCGCAGGCTCGCATCGAGAGCCTCCCCCGCGTCCAGCAGGCTGTCCGCCAATTCGCCGCTGAGGGCGGTCTGCTGAGCGCGTTCCAGTTCGCGCACCAATTCGCTGGAGGCGAAGCGGCTGCCGGGGAATTCCCGGTTGACTTCGCGCTGAAGCTCGGCTGCTTCGACAAAATGATCGGCGGCCTCCTCGTAACGCTCGGCCGCAAACAGGCTCGCCCCGGCCTCGCGGCGCTCCGCGATCAGCGCGCGCATCTCCTGGGTGCGCAGGGTGGAAATCTCCTCCGCGAGCGCGTTCAAGCGGGAGCGGTTGACAAAGGGCGTGCGCTGAAACTCCTCGTTGATCCGGGCCTGCGCGTCGCGCGCCTCGGTGAAATATTCGAGCGCCTCGCCCCACCGTCCCCCGGCCGCCGCTTCCCGGGCCCGTTGCTCGGAACGGCGGCTGAACTCGATGATCGGTTCCGCCCGCCAGTTGAGGACGTCCCGGTTAAGCGACGAAATCGCCGCGGTGCTGGCGTGGGGCGACCCGCGCATCTCGCGGTTGATGCGCTCCTGGATCTCGCGCACCTCTTCCAGGAGGCCGATCGCTTCATCGTACTCGCCTTCCGCGCGGCGCGTTTCGGCTTCCTCGCGCAATGCGTCCATCCGCCCCGCCAGGAAGGCGCCCTCGTACTCGACCACATCCTCGCGGAGCCGGTCGAGCCGCTGCTGGTCGGCCACCGACGCATGCGGGTTGTTGACCACCGCCCGGCGGTGTTTGTCGTACGCTTCACGGAGTGCGTCGATCGCCTCTTCATCCGGCGGCCCGTCGTCGGAAACCGCTTCCCGGAAACGACCTTCCGCCTCCCGGCTCTCCTCCATCAGCGCCTCGCGCTGCTGCGGCGACAACACCTCGCGCTCCGCCCGGGTCACCCCGCGCGGGCCGCCACCGGGCTCAACGATCAGATAGACGATGGTGCCGATAACGGCAAAAATTATGCCGAAGAACAACGCGTAGGCGATGCGTCTGATCTTGGCTTTCCGGCTTATTTTTTGCTTGTAAGGCATTTCTGGTCAATTAATTGAAGTCGACCCGGTGGTCCGCCACGCGGCGGCGTTCCGCCGAGACGCGCGGAAGGCCCGGAATTCCGTGCGGAGCCCCGGACGGCTTCGCCATGGGACGACCGGACTTGGCTGTGGAAAGGATGATCACGAAGATGCACGCGAACCGCGGCACCGAGGCGGCGGCTTCTCTCTCTCTCGGTAAAAAAACGATCAAAGGCCCGAGCACAAGAAAATAGCACGTCGTTTGATTTGATTTCCAACCCGGGCGAAACTTATCCTCTTGTGGATTCGCGCGATCACGTGGGCCAATCGATCGACGGACCCGCCCGGTCCCGCCGGAATCAAGCCCGCCCGGCCGATCTCAGCGCCATTTTCAAGAGAACCGCACACAGCCAATCGACAGACACCGTTGTTCGAACAACTTTCCATTCTCGCTCCCGGACTCCTCGGCGCCTCGCTGGCCCGGGCCGCACGCCAACGCGGCGTGGCATCCAGGATCGCGGTTTGGGCGCGGCGCCCCGAGTCGCGCCTCAAACTGAAAGAAGCTTCCTGGTGCGACGCCGTCCACGATACGCCCGAGGAGGCCTGCACCCAGGCTTCGCTGACGGTGATCTGCACCCCGGTGGGCCGGATCCCCGACCTCGTACGGCGGATCGGGCCCGAACTTCCGCGGGGATCCCTGGTCACGGATGTCGGCAGCGTCAAGAGCCAGATCTGTCGCGAAGGGCACCACGCGCTGCAAGGAAAGGCCCATTTCATCGGCTCCCACCCCATGGCGGGCTCGGAAAAATCGGGCATGGACCACGCCCGCGAGGACCTTTTCGAACGCCGCCCCTGTTTCGTCACGCCCTTGGAGGAGAGCGATTCCGCAGCCACCGAGCGAGTGGTGGCCTTCTGGCGCGATCTCGACGCCGACGTGATGACCGTCGATCCGGAAAAACACGACGAAATCGTGGCGCACATCAGCCATCTCCCGCACGTCCTTGCCTCCACCCTCTGCAGCTTTCTCGGCCTGAAGGATGCCGACTGGATCAAGTACGGCGGAGCCGGCCTGCGCGACACCACACGCGTGGCCTCGGGAAACACCGAGATGTGGCGGGAGATCCTCCAGCAGAACCGGGCCGAAATCCTGCGGGCGCTGCGCGCCTACCAGGACGAACTGCAAGCCTTTCAAGCGGCGCTGGCCAACGGTGACGACTACCTGGCCCGCCATTTCCTCGACCGGGGAAAAACCTACCGAGACCAGTTGTAATTTTCCTGAAATTCCCGCCAACCAAGAACATGTCCAAGACATTGCCAATCAACCCCATGACCCGGCCGATTTCCGGCGCGGTCTCCCTGCCCGGATCCAAGAGCATCACCAACCGCGCTCTCATCCTCGCCGCGATGGCCGAGGGCGCCACCCGCCTGGAAAACGCCCTCTTCAGCGAGGACACCCGGATAATGATTCGAGCCCTCAAAACCCTCGGCCTCGCGGTGGAGGACAACGAGGGCGAACGCACCATCACCGTCGAAGGCCAGGGGGGCGTCATCCCCGTCAAGAAAGCCGCACTCGACGTCGGCAACGCCGGCACCGCCGCGCGCTTCCTGACGGCTCTCTGCTGCGTGGCCTCCCGCGGCCACTACCGCTTGGACGGCGTGTCCCAGATGCGCCAACGCCCGATGGGGGGGCTCCTGACCGCACTGCGCAAGCTCGGCGCCAACATCCGCTCCTCCGACCGCGACTCGTTTCCGCTGGAAATCGCGGCCGACGGCCTGCGCGGCGGGGAGGTCGGCATCGACGCGCGGGAGAGCAGCCAAATGCTCTCGGCGCTGCTCCTGGTCGCCCCGCTCGCCCGCGACAACCTGAGCATACGCCTCGAACACGGAACCGTGTCCCGGCCCTTCGTCAACATGACCGAGGCCATGATGCATCAGTTCGGCCAGCCCTTTTACAATACCAAGGCGAAGGACACCTTCGCCGTCACCGCCGGTACCCCCTACCGCCCGCCAGTCAGCGGCGTGTACCCGGTGGAGGGTGACGCCACCGCCGCCAGTTATTTTCTGGCCCTGCCGACCGTCATCGGGGGCGACGTGCTGGTGCGCGACATGCGGTTCTCCGGCTTGCAGGGCGACATCGACTTCGCCGAGGTTCTGGCCGCAACCGGCACCGAAATTGCCGCCGGCCCCAAAGGCCTGTGCGCCAGGCGGAAACCCGGAGCTCCGGCGGCCCGGGGCGTGGAACGCGACTTCACCGCCATTTCGGACACCTTTCTGACCCTGGCGGCCATCGCGCCGCTCTTGAAAGGTCCGACCCGGATCACCGGGATCGGACACACCCGGCATCAGGAAACCGATCGCATTCACGCCATGTCCTTCGAACTCCGCAAACTCGGCCAAGGCGTGCGCGAAACCGAAAACTCCCTGGAGATTCACCCCGCCCCGCTGGTCCCCGATACGGAGATTACCACCTACCACGACCACCGCGTCGCCATGAGCTTCGCCATCCTGGGCTGTCACGACCTCCGCGGCGACGGCCACCCCTGGCTGCACATCAAGGATCCCGGTTGCTGCGCCAAGACATTTCCCGATTTCTTCGACGTCCTCGAAAGCCTGCGCGGCCGGCAGACCGTCGGAGCGTAAGCCGAGCGGCCTCTGGTCCGCCGACAGCAGAGGTTTTCCGAACGTACGGAGGGGCTCGCATGGCACGCGGAGCCAGGACTTCCGCTGGAGGACCGCCGATCTGGGAGTGCGGTCATCTTACCCGCACCGGCGAAACAGATGAACGTTCGGAAACGCGGCTTACATTCTCGCAAAGCGGCGGAGGCACCCAGCTCCGCTGCTCTTTTCGTCCATTCACCCGGATAGCAAAGAAGAAGTCATTCGGCTCGGAATCAGGGGCAGGGAATCAATCGGAGGGTTGGCGTGCATCGCATTCCACGGGATCTCCGATGCTTTCGAAACCCGATTCTTAAACCACGGAAGAAGCTGACGAAGCAGAGCGTAGATGGCGAAGCAATACATGGAATCCAAGACAGAGGCTTCGTAATCGGTACTTATCGCTTGAAGGCGCCCCGTCCCACATCCCTCGCCTTCGCGGCGTACGCGGCTCATGAGGCGGGTGCGAGGGAGTTGAAATAGATCTCCACCAACATGTAACCGGGTTCCTCGTCGATTGCCAAGCCGGCTTCGAGATCGTCGGGGTCGAGTCCGTTCTCATCCTTCCACTCGCAGGGAATGTCGCCGGAATCGCGTTCGATAAAACAATGTAAAACATTGATCGGTACCATGTTCTACCTTGCCACCGGCACTTCAACCGATTCCTCTTTTATCCTGGGTCGCGGTGGGGGCTCTCGGAGCTCCCGCGGATATCAAGGGCCGGGCCAGCTATCCGACCCCTAGCAGCCTGTCGGCGAAGCCCGACAGCCTCCTAGCGTCCAACAGCACGTCATGACAATTCACTCACAACAGGGCTTGGGAGCCGTCTCGGCGTCTCGGTGGGTGCTGCTGCTGGTCTGCGCCTACCTCCTCGTGACGTGGACGCTGGTGGTGCTGGTGGACTTCCTGAATATGGGTGGTATCCAGACGTCCGTCATGGAGAAACCTTGGCCCCTCCCCCTGCTCTGGTACCGGATTTTCTCCGAAGGGGCGTGGACGGAACGCGCCCAATGGCTCCTGCTCGGTGCGGCCACCCTGTGCACGTTCAGCATCTGGCGGTGGACGCGCCGGGAAAAGGTCGCGGAGCTGGACCTCCCGCTGCTGCTCCTGACCGCGGGCACTTGTCTCATGTTGATCGAGGACTCCCTGAATTTCCGGCACGTCATCGCCGACCATCACCTCGCATCCCTGTTCGCCGAAGGAGAACTCCCGCGGGCGGCGCGAATGGGCTGGGAAGCGTCGTTTTACCTCGCCCT
>SLOW01000008.1 GCA_007132315.1 Opitutales bacterium | reverse complement strand
GTCCGGGAGAGGGTTGTTTTTCATAAGTATTTATCACTTATTTTTTTATGTAGATACCCGCCACTTTTTGAATCAATAAGCCGACGCTGAACCGTTCCTCCGTCTTGGAGAACCGGTGGTCAATGCAAGCTGTGCGGAGCATTTAAGTTCTCTTCCACCCTCTTTTTCAATAGGAAGTTTTCCCCAACTTATTCACATGGGCTTTGCCCATAACTTTTTTGTTTCTCACCGGGTTGTGCAGCCTGCTTCTCTGGCTGACTCCGGGGGGGGCTTGTGGCGGCAAGGCAACGAAAACGAGAAATTCCGGCGACGGAAAATTTTCTGGCACTTTGTATGCTGTTTCGAAAAGTCGCCAAATGGAGGAGGAAGGTGGCGGGTGAGGACGGATCCCAGCTCGTCCGGATCATTTATTGTGCATGTGGGCGATCAGGCGTTCGTTGAACTCCCGTGCGGAGTCGTGGCCCATGTTCTTGAGCGCCTGGCCGAGGGCGGCCACCTCAACCAGCCGCGCCATGTCGCGGCCCGGGCGGACGAGCAACTCGACGTGCGGAGTTTCGATTCCGTGGATGCTGAAGTACTCCTGGTCGAGGCCGGTGCGCTCCTCCTGCATGCCGGCTTCCCAGTGGCGGAACGTGACGACCATGTCCACTTCCTTCTCCACCCGCACGCTGCGGATGCCGAACATCTCCGCGACGTTGATGATGCCGATGCCGCGGCATTCCATGTATCCGCGATTCAATTCCGAACTGCGTCCCATCAGTTTGTGTTCGTCGATCAGGGAGACGTAGGTCAGGTCGTCGGCCACCAGGCTGTGTCCGCGCTCGATCAGCGCCAGCGCGCACTCGCTCTTGCCCACGCCGCTGCTGCCCCGGATGAGGGTGCCGGTGCCCCCGATGTCCATGAGGGTTCCGTGCACGGTGGTGCGCGGGGCGAATTCAAATTCCAGATACACCGTCGCCGCGTTGATGAAGTGGCGGGTGATGAACGGCGTCCGCAACAGGGGGAGGTTGCGCTCCTTGACGATGCGGAGAAGCGCTTTGGTCGGCAGGTAGTTGCGGGTCAATACGATGCAGGGGATGGTGTGTTTCGTCAGTTGGTGCAGTTTGTCGTACTGCTCCTTTTCGGAGAAGCTCTTCAGGTAGGTCATTTCCGCCGCCCCGAACACCTGGACGCACTTGTTCGAGAAATATTTGAAAAAGCCGGTCAGGGCCAGGGCGGGACGGTTGACGCGGCCTTCTTTGAGGCGGCGGTTCAAACCGCGGCTGTCGGTCAGCACCTCCATCTTCAGCGCGCGGCCGTAGCTCTTGAGGAAGTGGGAGATCGAGATGCTCTTCGGAACGCGGGTGGGCGATTTCAGGCTCATAAATTGAAGTTTTCGCCGAGGTAAAGCCGCCGGCTCTGGGGGTCGTTGATGAGGAATTCGCTGTTGCCTTCGGTAAGGACCTTGCCCTCGTAGATCAGGCAGGCGCGGTCCACGATGCGGAGCGTTTCGCGGACGTTGTGATCGGTGATGAGGATGCCGATGCCGCGTTTCTTGAGTTCCAGCACGATCTCCTGTACATCGGACACGCTGATCGGATCGACGCCGCTGAACGGTTCGTCCATCAAGAGGAACCGGGGCCGGGTGACCAGCGCGCGCGAAATCTCCAGTCTTCGCCGTTCGCCGCCGCTCAGGGTGTAAGCCTTTTGGCGGGCGAGGTGGGTCAGGCTGAGCTCCTCCAGGTGGCGCTCGACGACCTCCCGGCGCTCCTTGCGGCCGATCGGCAGGGTTTCGGCCACGGCGCGAATGTTTTGTTCGACCGTCAGCTTGCGGAAAACCGACGCTTCCTGCGGGAGATAACCGATGCCCCGTCGCGCTCGCAGGTGCATGGGCAAGCGGGTCACGTCGTCATCGCCGATCAACACCCGGCCCGATGTCGCCGGAATAAGTCCGACGATCATGTAGAACGAGGTTGTCTTGCCGGCGCCGTTCGGCCCGAGCAGCCCGACGATTTCACCGGCGTCCACTTGGATGCTGACTTCGTCCACCACACGTTTGCGGGAATAGACCTTGACGAGGTTGCGCGTGGCGATGCGCGGGTTGGTGGCGGCCGGCGGTGCTGTTGAGGATTCGCTCTGGGTCGATGTCGCGCTCATTCCTGGGTCGTGGGTGCTTGGCCGGGGCGGAATCCGAGGTCGGGCAGGTCGGGCAGCATGACGCGGGCGGGGCGGTCGGGTCCGCTTTCCACCACGGCCCGTTCCAGGCCCTGGTAGAGCGTGATGCGGTCGCCGCTGACCTCGCCCTGCTGGTCCCGAATGACGGGATCTCCGGTGAGTACGACGCGCCCTTCGTCGGGCGACACTTCCGCCCGTCCGGCGGTTGCCTCGCGACCTTCCTGGCTGACGTGCACCCGGCCGCTGGCGACGATGCTGCGAATCCGGCCCATGCCGCCGAGGCGCTCGCCTGTTGGTTGCTCGCCGTCTTGGCGCGACGATATCACTTTGAGGCGGTCACATGTCAGGATGATGTTGTTGCCGATGACGCGCACGTTGTCGGTGAAAATAAAACGGGCTTCGTGTTCGTCGGCGACCATCTCCAGGTGATCGCCTTCGATCACCGTTTCCGGCGGAACGGCGCCGGACTCCTCCCGGGGCACGACCAGTTCGTCGGGAACGCCTTGCGCGGGGGGCGTCTGTTCCCGGGGTTGATCGGCGGCCGGCGTCACCGTCGGCAAGAGGGTGCAGGCCAGCGCGAACGGTAATATCCTGAACAGGGAACGCCGGCGGAACGACGTGTGACGATTTCGTGCGGTCCGGATCGGGGGTCGGGAAACAATCATGGTATCGGAACGCGCACGGAACCCGCAATTTGATTGGATGATTGTCAGCATTCTGTCCATACGGCGGTCATGACTTGGAAGAGCATCCCAGGAGTCTGGCGGGCTTCGCCGGCAGACTCCTAAAAGAGGAGACATCATGACAAAAAGCGAGGGGATCTGCGAAGAAAAACCAGGAATTCGGGCGAAAATGAACGAAATTCGAGGCGAAAGAAGCCTTTATATACGCTTTCATGAGTTTTTTCACGTCTATTCCACACCCTTGTCATGATATTTCCTCCATTAGATAAGCTGCTAGAGCTCATGCAGTGTCGCTTACAAAACAAACCGGGTCAGGGCAGGACCATCAGGAACCCTTCGAATTCTTCGCGGAAGGTGACGCGCACGTCGCCGGAGATGCGGACGCGGTCGTTGTCGCGTTCCCACGTCCATGTCGTGCCTTCAGCGCGGTAATTGTCGCCGGTGACCAGGATGCCGTCTTCGCCGCGGGCTTCGTTGCGGTCGGCCAGCACGTGGGCTTCCGGGCTCACGATGGTCATTCGGATGCGTTCCTCCGGCCCGCCGGCGAACACCCGCAGGCGCATGCCGATCACATCGATGCGGTCGGCGCTCAGATACAGGGCCTGGTCGCCGCGAAGATCCCAGGCGCGGTAACCCTGATCGTCGTCGAACATCGGCAGACGGAAATCCTCGATCGGCGCGTCGGGCACCATCTGCGCGTGCAGGCCCCGGTCCGGTGGCGCGCCCGCGAGGAGAGTCAGCACGGCGACCAGGGCCGGCCAGGTGCCCGGACGGCCTTGGAGGAACGGCCTGGCGGGAACGGAAATGGATGTGTGCGGTTTCATGGTGGGACGAGGCGTCGCGGGCCTGTTATTCTTCAGACCCGAGTTGCGGCGGCGGGTTGCAGGGAACCTCGGGCCGGGCGGAAGCGGCGTCACGGCGCGCCGCCCTTTCGCGGTGCGCGCGCCGCGACCAGGAGATCGCACACTTCACGTACGGCTCCGAAGCCGCCGGAGCGGGTGGTGATCCAGTCGGCCTCGGCGCGGATGTTTTTGGCGGCCTCCGGCACGGTCACGCCGATTCCGGCCAGCCGCATCGCCGCGAGGTCGATCAGGTCGTCGCCCATGTAGCAGGCCTGTTCCGGTTTGAGACCGGTCTCCGTCAGAATCTCGCGCAGGCAGGTTTCCTTTTCGTTGCGACCCTGGATCAACCGGGAAATCCCCAATTCGGCGGCGCGGCGGGTGGTTGCGTCCGAGGCGCGGCCGGAGATCCAGGCGATTTCGATTCCAGCCCGCCGGGCGCGGGCCAGGCCGAGGCCGTCGAGCACCGAAAAGAACTTGCTTTCCGAGCCGTCGGAGGACACCAGCACGCGGCCGTCGGTCAGAATGCCGTCAACGTCCATGGCGAACAACGCCACCGCGGCCCAGCGCTCCGGGGTCACGGCCGGGCCGCGAGTCATTCCGCGCCCTCCAGCCAGTCGGCCACGGCCTCGATGATACGGTCGCGCGACGGGCGGTAGGCGGCTTCCAGTTCGGGAGCGAACGGCACCGGCATGTCGGCCGCCGCCAGCCGCAGCGGCGGGGCCTCGAGTTCGAAAAAAAGTTCTTCGGTCAGGCGGCTGACGAGTTCCGCCCCGAACCCCGCGTTCCGGCGCCCTTCGTGCAGGACGATGAGGCGGTGGGTCCGGCGGAGCGATTCCCGGACCGGATCGAGGTTCAGCGGGGAGAGCGCGCGCAGGTCGATCAGGTCGGCCGACATGCCGTATTCCGCTTCCAGGTATTCGAGCGCGTCGATGGCTTCGTAAACCATTTCCCCGTAGGTGACCAGCGTGGCGTTCTCGCCTTCGCGGACCAGGCGGGGGTGCCAGACGTCGCGGTAATCAGGGTCGAAGGTCACCTCCTCCCGGTCGTGACGATAGAGTTTCTTGTGCTCGAAAAGCAGCACCGGATTGTTGTCCTCGTAGGCCGCCAGCAGGGCGTTGTAGGCATCCTGAGGCGTGCTCGGATAAAGCAGCTTCAGCCCGGGCATGTGGAGGTAGAGCGCCTCGAGGTCCTGGGAGTGGAAGGAGCCGAACGTGAGCCCGCCGCCGCAGGGAAAGCGCAGCACCAGCGGAACCGCGGCGCCGGAGCGAAAATGGTAGGTGGCGGTGTTGAGCACGATCTGAGTGGTCGCGTCGGTGGCGAAATCGGCGAACTGGAACTCGACGATGGGCCGGTGCCCGTTCAGGGCGAGGCCGGTGGCGTGACCCACCGTTGCCGATTCGGCCACCGGGGTGTTGACCACCCGTTCCCGCCCGAACTCGGAAAACAGGTGCTCCGTCACCTTGAACGGCCCGCCGTACCCGGCGATGTCCTGACCGAGGACCAACGCCTCCGGCGAATCGCGGAGGATCCGGCGGTGGGCCCGCTGCAGGGCCTGGGCGAGGGTGAGACTTTCCGTTTTGTCCTCCCGCTTCCACGCGATCTCGCCGCGGCCGGAAGCGAAAACGTCGCGGGCCATGCCCTTC
>SLOW01000368.1 GCA_007132315.1 Opitutales bacterium | reverse complement strand
TCGGGGAAGCCGATCCGGGAGGGTTCCGGAGAGTTGATGATGCCAATCGATCTTCAGTTTCGCCATTTTGATTCCGGAGCGGGAAGCCGCACGCCGCCGCTCGTCCTGCTGCACGGTTTGCTCGGGTCCTCCCGCAACTGGGCCATGGTGGGCAGCGCTTTGATGGGAGATCGCCGGGTGTTCGCGCTCGATCTCCGCAACCACGGGGCCTCGCCGCACGCCGACAGTCACTCCTACGCGGACCTGGTGTCGGACACCCTGGCCTGGTTGGACGCCCGGGGGATCGATCGGGCGGACCTGCTGGGCCACAGCATGGGGGGCAAGGCCCTGATGCGCCTGGCGGCGGATCATCCGGACCGCGTCGGGCGTCTGGTGATCGTGGACATCGCTCCCCGCGACAACCCGCCCTACAACGAACGGGCGTTCACGGCTCTCAACGCGCTCCCGCTGGACACGCTCGCCTCCCGTAAGGAAGCGGAGGCCTTCCTGCAACAGCGCCTGCGAAACTGGGCGTTCTGCCAGTTCCTGCTCACCAATCTGGTCCGCCGGGACACAGGATTCGCCTGGCAGGTGAACCTGCCGGTATTGACCTCGGCTCTTCCCGAACTGGCGGCGTCTCCGCTGGAACCCGGCGAGCGTTATGAAGGGCCGGCGCTGTTTGTGCGGGGCGGCCGTTCGGATTTCGTGCGCGACGAGGACGTCGCCCGCATCCGGGAGCACTTCCCCGCGGCACGGGTCGAAACCATCGAGGAAAGCGGCCACAATCCCCACATCGAACAGCGCGATGCGTTTGTGCGCCTGCTCGCGAGGTTTCTGGCGTGAGCCCGCAGGTCGGGTGTTCGGGAGCGTGTCCGATTTACGGGCCGCGCAGGAGCGCCGTTCCCGGTCCTCACGGACCGGCCTACGCTTTGCGGCCGCGGCGGAGAAGCATAGCCCTCCTGCGAAGCGCTTCCCACATCCCTCGCTCCACCCCACATCCCTCGCTCCACGCCCCTTCAGGTCGCGCGTCGTTCCGGCACCTGGCGGACGTAAAAGGGCAGGGAGGCTTGATGGCCTTCGTCGATGGCGAGGTCGATCTGGTACTCGCCGTACTTCTCGAGGCGCATGCCCTGGAGGTTGAGGATGAGGTTGACCGCGTTTGACTCGACGTCCGGGCCGATCCGGACGTTGATCTTGCCGTTCATGGCCGGCATGATGTCTTTGCCGTCCATGTCGATGACGTTGATCTTCATCGCGTGTTCGCCTTCTTCCGAGCGGTCGAATCGGATCCGGCAGGCGATCGCGCAGGCCGAGTGAACCACGGGGGCCTTGCGGGCGAAGATGTTGTCGAAGGCACCCAGGACGTTGAGTTTGCCCTGTTGGTTGGTGGCGGCGTCGCAAAGGAGAAAGGCTTCGATTTTCATACGGGAACGATCGGAGTTCGAATTTCCGGCCCGGCCGGACTCAATGGGTGATTGGTGACGGTGAAGCACCTTACCGTTTCGCGCGCCGGTGGAAAACACAAATCGCGGATCGTGACGTGGAACGGGGCGATCAAAAAAATGGACGCCGGGACAACCTGTTCACGGTTGATGGGGCGGATTTTCCCCGGGTTCATGCCGGGATAGGCCCTTGTCGGGTCCACGGTCGTCCGCCGCGGCGAGGGAATCCTTGCACTCTCGGGCGGAGGCGCCACGAATAGAGTGAGGGAAAATATGTCAATGAACGGATGGATCGACAGTCACACCCATTTGGAAACGTTCTGCCGCAAAGGCGAATGCGCCGAGGTCCTGCGGCGCGCGTCGGAGGCGGGGGTCGAACGGCTGATCACCGTGGGTACCTGCCCCGGCGACTGGCCTGTGTACCGGTCCCTGGCCGAAGCGTGGCCCGGTCGCGTCGATTACACGGCCGGTCTGCACCCATGTGAGGTCGGCAACGACTGGGAGCAGGCGGTGCGGGAGTTGACCGGATTTCTGGACGCCGGCCTGCCGCCGGTTGCGATCGGGGAGACGGGCCTGGACCGGTTTCACCTGCCCAGGGACGAGGCCGAGGCGACCGCCGCGCTCACCCGGCAACGGGAGGCTTTTCGGGTACAGATCGAGCTCGCCGGCCGGCTCGATCTGCCGCTGGTGATTCATTCGCGCGGAGCGTTTTGGGAATGTGTCGAGACGATCGACGAGTCGGGTTTTCCCTGGGAGAGGGTGGTTTTTCACTGCTTCGCCGAGGGGCCGGACGAGGTGGCCGAGCTGAACCGCCGGGGCGGTTGGGCGTCTTTCACCGGCATCGTGACCTACAACAACGCGGAGAATGTGCGATCGGCTCTCCGGGAGCAGGGGGCGGAGCGATTGATGGTGGAAACCGACGCGCCCTACCTCGCCCCGATCCCGCACCGGGGCAAACGCAACGAGCCGGCCTATGTGGCGTACACCGGAGAAGCGGCGGCGCGGACTCTGGACACCGATCCGGAAGAACTGGCCCGGGTCTCGTCCGCGAACACCAGGCGGTTCTTCGGGTTGGACGAGTTTTAGGCGTCTGTAGGCGAAGCCCGACCGACTCCTGGAATCCTAAGAGCACGAAATTTCCCGCAATTGGAGTCAAGTTTTCAAATGGATGCAAAAAAGTGGCTCACGCTTCTCCCGGCAAGCACGGGACTTCGCATGATGCTCAGCAGAAGCGTGAGTTTCGCACGCAAGATGCGTGCACTGGTGTGTCCGGCATGGGTCTGAAGCTTCGCCACTCTGGGAAGCTGCCGATCAGGTCCGACAGGATCCTGACAGATCAGCTCTCTTCGAATTTGGTCTCGAAGAGCTCTTCCAGGGCTTTGCAGGCTTCTTTCGCGTCCTCGCCGTTGGCCATCAGCCGCAGCTTGGATCCCTGGCCGGCCGCCAGCATCATCAGCCCCATGATGCTCTTTCCATCGACGATTTCCTCGTCCTTTTCGAATGAAATTTCTGAATTAAATTTATTCGCGACCCGCACGATCATGGCGGCGGGCCTGGCGTGCAGGCCCATCTTGTTCTTCACCTCGATCGTGGCTTCTTGGTCGTGGGTGGTGGTCTTGGTCTTACCGGCTTCCATTTAATAAATTTATTCGCTCGTCGATGCTCTGAAATCCCTAGCCGAATGTTGGCGCAATTGCAAGCTCACCGGGCATGAAACCGTTGCAACGGCGGAGCAGGTTTGGGGGGAGAATTCTTGATTTCGATCCTTAAGGTGTTTATTAACAGCTAGATGATGGGTTTTCCTCCGGGATGATGTCCTGCTGGATCCGCCACATTTTCGCGTAGAGGCCCCGTTGCTCGAGGAGTGCCTGGTGGTCGCCTTTTTCCACGATGGCGCCGCTCTGAAGGACTACGATCTGGTCGGCCTGCTGGACGGTGGAGAGGCGGTGCGCGATGACCAGCACGGTGCGATTGCGCATGAGGCGGTTGAGCGCGGTCTGGATCTTGCTTTCGGTCAGCGTATCCACACTGGCGGTCGCTTCGTCGAGCACCACCACGGCCGGGTTTTTCAACAGCACGCGGGCGATGGTGAGGCGCTGCTTCTCGCCCTGACTCAGACGCACCCCGCGCTCGCCGATCTGGGTATTGAGCCCGTACGGCAGTTTTTCGACGAATTCGGCGGCGCAGGCGGATTCGAGCACATCCCAGATTTGCTCTTCGGTGGCGTCGTCCCGTGCCAACAGCAAATTTTCACAGACCGTCCCCTCGAACAGGAAAGGCTCCTGGGCGACGTAGCCGATGTGGCTCCGGAGTTGGTGCAGATCGATCTGCCGGATGTCGGTGCCGTTGATCAGGACCCGGCCCCCCGTCACGTCGTAATAACGCAGCAGCAGGTTGGCGAGCGTGCTCTTGCCCGCGCCGGTGTGGCCCACCAGGGCCGTCACCTGCCCGGACGGCAGCGTGAGGTCGATCCCGTTGACCACCGGAGAACGATCCTGGTAGGCGAAGGAGACGTTGCGGTACTCCGTTTCCACCAGGCCGGCCGGAAAAGCGACGGGGTTTTCCGCGTTGCGCACGGCCACCGGATGGTCGAGGATCTCGAACACGCGGTCACCGGACGCCTTGCCGGTGCTGATCAACTGGTTGACCTGATTCAGGCGGTTGATCGGCTCGTAGAACATGGCGCCGTATAGAAAAAAGCCGACAAGCTGGCCGTGGGTCATGCGGCCGGTCATCAGGAAGTACCCCCCGACCCCGAGGACCATGACCGCGCCGAGACTGCCGATGAAATTGCTCAGCGAGATGTAGGCCGAGTAGCGGTACATCGCCTGCAGAGTACTGTCGCGCAGCTTGCAGGCGCGTCCGCTGAAGCGCCGCCGCTCCCGGCCGTGCAGCGCGAAGGCGTTGATCAGACGGTTTCCCTGCAGGTGCTCGACCAGCAGGCTGTTGAGGCTGCCGGCGTTTTCCCGCACCGTTTTCCAGTTGCGGCGCGTGACGCGCGCGTGGCGGTAGCCCAGGTACACCAGGAGCGGCAGGGGAAGCATGACCAGCAGGGCCAGTCCGGGATGGAGTACGAACAGCATGGTGGCCACCCCGAGAATGGTGAGGACCGCGATCAACCCCTGCTCGGTGCCGTCGAGGATGGCGCGCTCCACGTTCTGCACATCTTCGATGACCCGGGACGCGATTTCCCCGCTCGGGCGCTGGTCGTAATAGGCGATCGGCAGGTCCAGCAGTTTGTCGTGCACGTCGTGCCGCAGGTCGAGGAGGACTTTTTGTTCCAGGGTATTGTTGATGCGGATGCGGGCGAAATTGAGTATGTCCCGGCCGAAGTAACAGAGGATCACCACCAGCACGCCCCAGGCGAGATCGGCGGGTTCCTGGCGCGGGATGATGTCGTCGATGACGACCGAAATCACTTTCGGAATGGCGATGAGACAAAGCGTGCTGCCCACCGCGAGGACCAGCGTCAGGGCGAACAGTCTGCGGTAGTGGAGAATGTAACCGGCGACGCGAACGAGCGTGTTCGCGCCGGCGCTCGTGGGATTGGATTGACGATCCGTCATGCTTTGCCAAAGGTTTGTGCTGGAATGCGCCGGGCGCAAGGCTTGAACACCGTGCGGCGGCGCCCGGGTCGAGAATCCACGCTATGCCCTTGTCCGAATATCTCCCGTCGCCTTACGTGCCGCACCGCAGCGGACTCATGCACCTGCCGCGCATGGTGGAAAAAATCCGCCGGCATTGGGCGGGAGAACTGTCCGCCGATTACTGCCGCACGCTCGGGCGCGGGTTCGACGATTTGCTGTGCCGTCACCTCGACGTGCCGTTCGACACCTTCCTGAACGCTCTGGAATCGAGCGCCACCGCGACCGATCTCGAGCGGGCTGTCGGCCGATTGCTGCCGGAGGATCCGCGTGCGGCCGTCTGGAACCGGATGCTGGTCCAGCGGGGCTTGACCGGCTATTCGCTGGAACGTTTGAACATTCGCAAACGCGAGTTGGGGTTGTCACACCGGCACGATATCCTCACGATGTGCGATCTGATCGAGGTGAACGAAGGGCGGCTGGATTGAACCGGCCCGCCGGCGATCGCGCCCGGTTTTTCAACATGAGCGATTATATCCAGGCCAACACCAACGGAAGGTTGCACGATGCCACCGAGCCATCCCTGTCGCCGCTGGACCGGAGCTTTCTCTACGGTGATTCGATCTACGAGGTGTTTCGGACGTACGATGGCGTGCTGTTCGCGTTTCAGGAGCACTGGGACCGGTTGCGGCGCTCGGCGGGGGCCATCGGCCTCGAAATCCCTTTTGACGAAGGCGTCCTGCTCACCGAAATCCGCCGTACCGCGTCGGCGTATTTCGAGCGCGCCGGCGAGCGGGGGGACCTTTACATTCGCCTGCAGATCTCGCGCGGCGGCGGCGCGATCGGGCTGGATACGAACTTGGCCGAACGGCCGGTTTACGTGTTGCTGGTGCGGCGCCTCGGTTCCTGGCCCGAGGCGAAGTGGAACAAAGGTCTCCGCCTGTCCGTGGCCCGCACCTTGTACCGCAATTCTCCGCAAACGCTGAATCCCGCTTGGAAAACCGGGAATTACCTGAACAACGTGCTCTGCCTGCGCGAGGCCCGGCTCAAGGGAGCCGATGACGTTCTCATCCTCAACCTCGACGGTGCCGTGGCCGAAGCCTCGGTGTGCAACATCTTTTTCGTCCGGGACAAACAGGTGCTGACCCCCGCCCTCGACACCGGCATTCTCGAGGGGGTGACCCGGCGCATTGTCCTGCGCCAGGCAGCTCTGTCCTGGAACATCGACGTCGTCGAAACCGCCGTGTATCCGGCGCAGTTCGACGAGTTCGACGAGTGTTTCCTCACCTCGACGACCCAGGACATCGTGCCCGTGGGAAAAATCGACGAGGTCGGGTTCAAGGTGAACAAGCGCTCGATGACCACCCGACTGAAGAAGATGTTCGGTCAATTCGTGAGTGACCACAATCAGCGTCACATGGAGATGAACATATTCTGAAGCCGCAGTCCCGGTTGAGTTGTTTGAGATCCAACCGTCGGTAGTGAACGTTCGTCGTCGCACGTCGAACACGTCAATTTCCCGGCCGGGACCGGCGGCGAATCTTACGGTCGGACGCCGCGATCGCTTTTTCCTGTTGATCCCGGGCCGCGATCCCGTATCCCGAATGAGCAGAGCCGTTCGTTTACATCAAACTTCCTTATGAAAAAACTTCTCGTCGCCAACCGCAGTGAAATCGCGATTCGCGTGTTCCGTTGCGCCACAGAACTCGGGCACCGCACCGTTGCCATTTACGCGGACGAGGATCGCTTCGGCGTCCACCGTTTCAAAGCGGACGAAGCGTACGTGGTCGGCCGCGGGCGGGGCCCCGTGGCCGCGTATCTCGATATCGAGGGTATTGTCACTCTGGCGCGGGAGAAGGGTGTGGACATGATTCATCCGGGCTACGGTTTCCTTTCGGAAAACGCCGGGTTCGCCCGCGCCTGCGAGAAGGCCGGCATCGTGTTTGTCGGCCCGCGTCCCGAAATCCTGGAACAGATGGGCGACAAGACCCGCGCCCGCGAACTGGCGCAACAGGCCGGGGTGCGCGTGCTGCCGGGGACCGACGATCCCGTGACCGATCGGCGGGCGGCCATTCGGGAGGCGCGGAAGATCGGTTTTCCGCTCATCATCAAAGCCGCCTACGGCGGTGGCGGCCGGGGCATGCGCGTGGTGGACCGGGAGGAGAACCTGGAGAAGCTCTTGAAGGAGGCCCAGGCGGAGGCCGAGCGCGCGTTCGGAAATCCGTCGGTGTTCCTCGAGCGCTACATCCGGCGGGCAAAACACATCGAGGTCCAGATCATGGGGGACCGCAAGGGCAACCTGGTCCACCTGTACGAACGCGACTGCTCCGTCCAGCGTCGGCATCAGAAGGTGGTCGAGATCGCCCCCTCGGTGGCGGTGCCGCGAGCCGTTCGCGAAGAGCTCTGCGATGCCGCCGTGGCCGTCGGGCGCGAGGTGAAATACGACAACGCCGGCACGGTGGAATTTCTGCTGGATTGCGACACCAACGAGTGGTTCTTCATCGAGATGAATCCGCGTATCCAGGTCGAGCATACGGTGACCGAAATGATCACCGGTCTCGATATCGTGCGGGCCCAGATCGAAGTCGCCCAGGGCAATTCCCTGCACGGCGCCCGGGCGGGGTTTCCCCGCCAGAAGGATATTCCCCGTATCGGTTGCGCCGTTCAGTGCCGCATCACCACCGAGGATCCCGAGAACCGTTTTGTTCCGGATTACGGAAGGATTCTCAACTACCGTTCGGCTTCGGGATTGGGGATCCGTTTGGATGGCGCCATGGGCCACACGGGCGGAGAGATCACGCCGTTCTACGACTCGCTCCTGGTCAAGGTGACCGCCTTTGGGCCGGACTTCGAAAGCTCGCTGCGCCGAATGGACCGTGCCCTGCGCGAATTTCGTATTCGCGGCGTGAAGACCAATATTCCGTTCCTGGAAAACGTCATACACGATCCGGTGTTCCGGTCGGGCGAAGCGACCACGACGCTCATCGACAACACTCCCGCGCTCTTTGATTTCAAGCTGCGCCGGGACCGGGGCACGCGACTGCTCAATTACCTGGGCGACGTCATCGTCAACGGCAACCCGCACGTCAAGGGACGCCTGCCCGCCAAGCCGCCCCGGATCCCCGAGGCGCCCGAATTCGACCACACCGTCGCGCCGCCGCCGGGGACGCGGGATTACCTCAAGAAACACGGCCCCGAGAAATTCGCCCGCTGGACCGCTCGTCGGAAGCGTCTGCTTCTGACCGACACCACCCTGCGGGATGCGCACCAGTCGCTTTTCGCCGCCCGCATGCGCACCTACGACATGCTCGCCGCCGCCGGAGCCATCGCCCGCCGGGCGCCGGACCTTTACAGCCTGGAGATGTGGGGCGGGGCGACGTTCGACACGTCGATGCGATTCCTGCACGAGGACCCGTTTGAACGATTGCGTCTGTTGCGGGAAAAAATCCCCAACATCTGTTTTCAGATGCTGCTGCGCGGGGCGAACGCGGTGGGTTACACCTATTACCCGGACAACGTTGTGGCCGGGTTTGTCCGTCACGCCGCCGAGGCGGGCATGGATATTTTTCGCATCTTCGATTCGCTCAATTACCTGCCCAATCTCAAGGTCTCCATGGACGCGGTGCTCAACAAGACCGACGCCGTGTGCGAGGCCGCCATCTGTTACACCGGCGACATTCTCGATCCGGAACGGCGGAAGTATTCCCTCAAATACTACGTTTCCCTGGCGAAAGAACTGGAGAAACGCGGCGCCCACATTCTGGCCATCAAGGACATGGCCGGCCTGTGCAAACCATATGCCGCCTCCGTTCTCGTCAAGGCGCTGAAGGACGAGGTGGGCATTCCGATCCACTTCCACACCCACGACAGCAGCGGCATCGCCGCTTCGTCGATCCTGCGGGCCGCGGACGCCGGTGTGGACGTGGCCGACGCCGCCATCGCTTCGTTGTCGGGCTCGACCAGTCAACCCAATCTCAATTCGATTGTCGCCGCCCTGAAGCATACCGAGCGCGATACCGGCCTCGATGTCGGCGCGCTGAACGAATTCACCTACTATTGGGAGGATGTCAGGGGAATTTATGCGCCGTTCGACACCAGTCCGTCCTTCGGAAGCGCGGAGGTGTATTACCACGAAATGCCCGGCGGCCAGTACACCAATCTGCGGGAGCAGGCCCAGGCGATGGGTCTGGGGCACCGCTGGCGCGAAGTGGTGCGATACTACCGCGAGGTCAACGACCTGTTCGGCGACATCGTGAAAGTGACGCCGAGCAGCAAGGTGGTGGGCGATATGGCGATGTTTCTGATCAGCCGGGGTATCGAACCCCGCGACGTGCCCGACCTCGAACCCGGAACGGCCTTTCCCGAATCGGTGGTGGACATGCTGGCCGGCGGGCTGGGGCAGCCTCCGGGAGGCTGGCCGCGCAAGTTGCGGCGGGTGATTCTGGGGAAGCGAAAGCCCCAGCGCGGCCGGCCGGGGGCTGGACAGCCGGCCCTCGATTTCAAGAAGGAGAGGGCGGCTCTCGAAAAGGCGTTGGGCCGGAAACCGACCGACGATGATTTGTTTTCCCACCTCATGTACCCGAAGGTCTTCGAGGATTACACGGCGTTTCGCCGGGACTATTCCGATGTCTCGGTCCTGCCGAGTACGGCGTTCTTTTACGGATTGCGACCGGGCGAGGAGATCGATGTCGATATCGAAGAGGGCAAGACTCTTTACATCAAGTTGCTCAATGTGAGCGATCCCGACGAGGAGGGCCACCGCACGGTGACGTTCGAGCTCAACGGCAAAGCCCGGGAAGCGCGAATCCAGGACAAATCCATCCAGGCTGAAACGGAACCCCGCGCCAAGGCCGATCCGGGCGACCCGTCGCAGGTCGGAGCGCCCATTCCGGGTATGGTGACCAACATCCCGATCACGGCCGGGGCCGGCGTCGCCGAAGGAGACAAACTCCTCACACTTGAGGCCATGAAGATGCAGACCACCGTGTACGCGCCCCGCGACGGAGTCGTGGACGAATTGTGCGTCGCCGTCGGCGATTCCGTGGACAGCAAGGATCTGCTGGTTCGATTGCGGAGCTGAAAACGCGGACCCCACCCGACGTCGTAAAGCCAGGTTTCGGCTGGCGGCGGGCGGACGTACAAGCGGAACGGGCTTCCCGGTTTCGGTGATGTCGTGCTGAAGCACTGACCGCTTGCGGCGCTCGAGCGCCGCGCTTGCCTCAATTGCTTTGCTTTTGACTTAAATCAATTCGCTCTGTCCGGTACCGATTATACTCGGCCGCGATGAATCCATCGAGGGTAGAGTTCAGGCCGGTTGACGCGTCGCGGGGTGTGCCCGTGACCGCGGAATGCCTGCCGGCCCGATCACCGGTTCGCTCGGACGGCGGCTCGCCGGGCGGTTCGGCAAGCCGGGCCTGGCTCCTGTTCGCGGTGGCGAGTCTGCTGGTGTCGGGGATCTTCGCCTTGCTGTTGGTCATCGCCCGTGTACCCCCGCTGTCGAACTGGATCGGCGATCCGGACTTCTTTCGCCGGTGCCTGGTCCTGCACGTGAACCTCTCGCTCCTGGTGTGGTTCACGGCCTTTCTGGCTTGCCTGTACACACGTCTTCCCGGACCGCGCCGGCCCGTGCCGCAACGTGTGGGATTGACCACCGCCGTGGCCGGGACGGTCGCCATGGCGCTTTCCGCCTTCGCTCCGGGCAGCGCCCCCATTCTTTCCAACTACATTCCGTTCATCCAGCACCCGCTCTTTGTGGCCGGCCTGTTCAGTTTCCTGGCGGGCCTGGCCCTTTGTGTGTCCGGCGGACCTTTGCTTTGCAATGTGTTGCGGGGGCGGGGCGACCGGGAAGCGCTTTCACTGCCGCCGGACGCCGGCGTCGGGGTGCGGGTGGCGGCGTGCCTGTTTCTGGTGGCGCTGGTAACCTTTCTCGTCTCTTGGGCGAAAACGCCCGCGAGTCTTCCGCCGGAAGCCTATTTCGAACTTTCGGTGTGGGGCGGGGGACACGTCCTTCAGGTGGTCAATGTCGCCGCCATGGTCTCGGTCTGGCTCTGGCTGGCCGGCGGTCTGAGCGGCCGCGACATCGTTCGTCCGCGAACCGCACTCCTCCTCTTCGGCCTTCTCGCGCTTCCGCACCTGGTGTCGCCTTTTCTCGCTCTCGGGGGAACCGCCACACCCGGCTATCATGCCGGGTTCACCCGGCTGATGCAGTTCGGTCTGTTCCCGGTCGTTTTAATATTCATCGCGATTTGCGGGTGGCGCTTGATTCGCGACCTCGGCTGGAGGATCCCGCGGCTTGAAGGGACGCTCGACTACCGCCTGATCGGGCTGGGGTTGAGCGTGTTGATGACGCTCGTCGGGTTTGTCCTGGGAGCTATGATACGCGGATCAAATACCATGATCCCCGCCCACTACCACGCCTCGATCGGCGCGGTCACGGTCGCGTTCATGGCCGCAGCGTTTCTGATGGCGGAACGGCCTGTTGTGAGTCCGTTGGCGGCGCGATTCCGGCGCTGGCGTCCGGCGGCGTTGTGCTGTTTTGGCGGGGGACAGTTGCTTTTCGCCCTGGGTTTCGCGGTCGGCGGCGCGCACGGGCTGGGCCGCAAACAGTACGGCTCGGAGCAGGTCATGTATTCCGCGGGAGAATACGTCGGCGTCGTCATGATGGGGCTGGGCGGGCTGATCGCCGTGGCCGGAGGCGTGGCGTTCCTTGGAATCATCGGGATTCTTTTACTTGGCTCGCGGCGCCGGTCTCGGGCGTGCGGCGAGGAATTCTTGTATTCGAAATATCAATAATAAGGAGACAATCCGTATGAACAAAGAAACAAAAAAACCCGCGCTGCAGCGACTGATGGACAATCCGTGGTTGCTGCTGGTGCTGGGGGTGCTCATCCCCGTGATCTCGTACACGATGTGGGGCTGGATCGAAATCACGCGAATCCCGCCTTCACCCTATTGAAAAGGAGTCCGTCATGAGTCTTGAATCACTCAAAGGAAATTGGTTGCAGGCCCCGAAAGGGGCGGAGAAGGTCTGGATCGGTATCGCGCTGGCGTGGTGTCTGGTACTTTTCCTGATGATGCCCTACTGGCATCTGTTCGGACAGCAGAACACGTCGGGGGAAACGTACCGAGTGTCTCCGGAGGCTTTTGAAGCGCGCGTGAACGAGTTCGTCGAGGCGAATCGTGTGGGCGATCACAACGGTGTGCCGTTGGTGGAACCTCCGCCCGGAGGGGACGCCTTTCTGCTCGGCCGGATGTGGCAGTGGTATCCGGTGCTCAAGCTCAGGGCGGGCGAGACGTATCGTCTGCACCTGTCCGCGACCGATATTCAACACGGCTTCTCGCTGCAACCGCTCAACATGAATTTCCGGGCCATTCCCGGTTACGACTACGTCCTTACCATCACGCCGAAAGAGCCGGGCGAATACACCATCGTGTGTAACGAGTTCTGCGGCGTCGGGCACCACATGATGGTGGGCAAACTGATCGTCGAATAGGAATCATATCATGAACGACCAAGAAGGCAATAATCCGGAACGCTCCGGCGCGGGATCCGGCACGGAGTACAATCCGCCGGAAGGTGAACTGGCGAAGGTGAAACGCGGCTTGCGCTCCCTGACGGGGGGCTGGCGGAACTGCGATACAACGGGTATGCCGGTGTGTCTGGACAGCCAGTTCTTTATCCGCTGGAACGCGATCTTCGCCGTGATCTTCCTTTTGATAGGAGGCATCGCCGCGATCCTCCTGGCGCTCACGCGCTGGGAAACGTTCAATCTGCTGCGGACCGATTTGTTTTACCGGGTACTCACGCTGCACGGGCTGAACATGCTGATCTTCTGGATCCTCTTTTTCGAGGTGGCGATCCTGTATTTCGCGTCCACGACTCTGCTCAACGCGAAGCTGTTTTCCAGAAAGGTGGGGTGGGTTTCCTTTGTGTTGATGGTGGTCGGTGCGTTGATGGTGAACTGGATCATTTTCGCCGGCGAGGCGGACGTGCTCAAGACCTCCTACCTTCCCCTGCTGGCCCATCCGGCGTTTTACCTTGGCATTATTCTGGTGGCGGTGGGAACGCTGGTTGCGGTGTTCAATTTCTTCGCCACCGTGTACGTCGCGCGGCGCGATCGGACTTACGAAGGATCGGTTCCGCTGGTGACGTTTGGCGCGATCGCCGCGGCGATTATCGCCGTGGTGACCCTGCTCCACGGAGCGGTCGCCATGATCCCGACGTTCACCTATTCGATGGGTTGGACTGGTGAACCGGATCCGCTGTGGTACCGGTTGGTCTGGTGGGGTCTCGGCCACCAGTCGCAGCAGGTGAACGTCGCTGCGATGGTGGCTGTGTGGTACATGGTGGCGACACTGACCACCGGTGCGAAACCGTTGAACGAGACCGTGTGCCGGGGCGCCTTTGTTCTGTATATCCTGTTTATCAACGTGGCGTCGGCCCACCACCTCCTGGTGGAGCCCGGGATGAGCTCGACCTGGAAAATCTGGAACACGTCCTACGTGATGTACCTGGCGGTATTGGCTTCCATGGTACACGGATTCACGGTGCCGGCGTCGGTCGAGGTGTCGATGCGTGCCAAGGGGCACGTGGCCGGCATATTCGGCTGGCTGACGGCGGCGCCCTGGCGGAATCCGGCGTTCTCGGCGGTGGTGCTTTCGCTGGTGATTTTCGGTTTCATCGGAGGGATCACCGGGGTGACGCTGGGCACCCAGCAGATCAATATCATCGCGCACAACACGCTTCGGATCCCGGGGCACTTCCACGCCACGGTGGTGGGCGGGACGACTCTAGCCTTCATGGGGCTGGCCTATTACGTGGTGCCGCTCTTCTTCCGCCGGGACTTTCTCTGGCGGCCTCTGGCGCGGATTCAACCGTGGATCTTCGCCGGCGGTATCACGCTGATGTCGTTCGGCATGTCGTTCGCCGGTTCGATGGGGGTGGCGCGGCGCACGTCGGACATCGCGCCCGCCGAGGAAGCCTACGGGCCGGTGGTTCACTTCTTCCTGGCGATGCTCGGGATCGGCGGTGTGCTGGCCGTGCTCGGTCTGCTTCTCTTCGTGGTGCTGGTGGTCGCGACCATCCTTTTCGGCCCGTCCAACGCGGGGCGTCCGATGAAGTGCTGGGGCAAACCGGCCGAACTCGGAGCGAACGCGAAAGCGACGCACGGAAGGAGCGGAGATCACTACACGCCGGGAACGATCGTCCTGGTGGGCATCTTCCTGGCGGCGTTTGTAGTGTACTATTTCGCGAATTGGAGCGCCCTGGCCGATGTCTGGCCGGTGCGCTGAGAGAGAGAGTAATACGATGAAGGAGCACACGGGATCAACCGGCGAACATCGCTCGCGATTCGTCCGGCCCGTGTCTCCACCGGAGAGTCGCCTCCGCCCGGTGAGGGGTGGAGGCGAATACTCCCGGAAGGGTAAAGGACAGGAATCATGAACAAGGCACGGAACAAAGAAACAGGCGACGGATCGCCGGGGAGCGCGGAGCGGCTTATCGGCCGGATCTCGGAGTTTTTCGCGGGTGCGGGCTTTCCCGTGTTCGCCGTGGCCGGGACCGTTTTTTATCTGGCTTTTCTTCTCGCCGCGGTTTTCTGGCCGTCGGGTGAAAGCGGCTGGGGTTATTTCGTCCGCGAGTTTCGGGAATGGTGTTTCGATTACGACGCCTCCACCGGAGCGATGCAATGGAGTTGGGTTTGGATCATGCTCACCCAGCCGGTGCTGCTGCTGGGGATTGTTCTGGTTTTCTGGTGGCGGCCGCTGGTCGACACCTGCACGGCGACCAAGCGGGCATTGGCGGCGCCGGCGCTGGCGGGGATGGGGTTTGCGGCGGCCGTGACCGCAGTGTTGCTGGTTCTCGCCTGGGAGGGCGACGAGGAGGTCCTGGCGTTCCCCGCCGAACGTATCCGCACCGCTCTTCCGGCGCCGGACTTTTCCCTCACCAACCAGGAGGGCGACACCGTCCGTCTGGATGATTTCCGCGGCGAGGTGGTGCTGGTCACCGCCATCTATTCAACCTGCGGGACCGCTTGTCCGATGCTGGCCGTCCAGGCGAAGCGCAGTATGGAGGCGCTTCCGGAACATCTTCGCAACCGCGTCACGCTGATGGCGATTTCACTCGATCCGGAAGGGGACACCCGGGAGAACCGGCTTGCGGCGGCGGAAGCCTACGGCCTGCCGGCGCCCGCGTTTCATTTTCTGAATGGTGATCCCGACGAAGTGAATGCCGTGCTCGACCGCCTCCAGGTAACGCGTTTTCCCAATCAGCGAACCGGTGAAATCGATCACGCCAATTTGTACTTCCTGATCGATGCCGACGGCACCATCGCCTACCGGTTGAATCTCAGCGATCGGCACGAGGCATGGCTCGAAGAGGGATTGCGCCTGCTTGCGGAGGAGTCGCTGTCGCGGGAAGCCGTGGCCGGACTGATTGATGGCGATTGAGCCCCAACGGGCGAATCCGGACGGTGGCGTTTCCACGCGGCCGTCTCTTCCCGCCGTCGGCCATATGAAACAGGCAACACAGCGTTCTTCTTCCGTGCGATCTTCGTCCGGGCCGGGCACGGCGTCCGGCGGGCAGCCGATGCCGGCGGATGTCGGCGCGGCGAAACCCATGGTCACGGACGCCCCGGCCGATCGAATCCGGGGTGGCGGTTGGCTCGCCCGGGCGGACCGCGCCTTCGCCCGGATCGACGGGCTGGTGGACCGGTGGCTTCCGGAATCGTTGAATCCCCTGGCGCGCACCGGCGCCATAGCGAACACCTGTTTGCTGGTGGCCGTGATCAGTGGCATCCTGTTGCTGTTCTGGTATTCTCCCAGCGTTCGGGGCGCGTATGATTCGCTCGAAGCCATGCGCGAAGGATCGCCGCTGGGGCAGTTCGTGCGCTCGCTGCACCGGTACAGTTCCGACGCTTGCATGCTTTTCATTCTGCTCCACGTCGTGCGCGTGTTTGTGGCGATGAAATTCACCGGAGCCCGGTCGTTGGCGTGGGTCAGCGGGTTCGTCCTTCTGGGGGTGATCTGGTTGATCGGATGGACCGGTTATTGGCTCGTCTGGGACGAGAGGGCGCAGCAGGTCGCATTGGGAACGGTTCGATTCTTCAGTCTGCTTCCGTTTCTAGGCGATCCGTTGGCGCGTTCTTTTCTGACGAATGAGACGGTGCCGTCGCTGTTGTTTTTCCTGGTGTTTTTCACCCACATGCTGCTGCCCCTGGCGGTTGCCTTTCTGTTGTGGCTTCACTTGTCGCGGGTCACCCGGCCCAAACTCCTTACCGGACGGGTCCTGACCTTTTGGATTCTGGCCACGCTGTCTGTCATGTCTCTGCTGATACCGGCCGAAAGCGCCGGACGGGCCGATCTGGCGACGCGTCCCGAGGGGTTCGAGATGGACTGGTGGTACCTGTGGCCGTTGGTCCTGACCGACCGGCTGGGCGGCGGCATGCTTTGGGCGTTGTTTTTTACCGGTGTTGTCGCCCTGTGTGGCGTTCCGTGGTGGCTGGCGAAGAAACCCGTGCGACGGCCGGCGGCACGGGTGGACGAGGAGGCCTGTCAGGGGTGTACGTTGTGCTCGAAGGATTGTCCCTTCGACGCCATCAGCATGGTGGGCCGGGGGGAAAGCGGACAGGGGCCCAGGCTGATGGCCGTGGTGGACCCCGACCGTTGTGTGAGCTGTGGTATCTGTACGGGCGCCTGCGATTCCGATGCGATCGCGGTACCCGGTTTCTCTGCGGTCGAGGAGAAAAAGGCGCTACGGGAATGGATACGGGAACGGCAGGAAACCGGTGAGAAGGCTTTCCTGGCCTACGTCTGCGGTCAGGCGGGCGGCGCCGACGCCGAGCGTGCGCTGGCGGGATATCGCGTGCGGTCCGTGCCTTGTGCCGGCTGGGTCGGGGCGCCGTTGATCGAAGAGGCGCTCGAACAGGGGGCGGGCGGCGTGCTGATCGTCGGATGCGGCTCCGGAGAGAAGCACTACAGAGAGGGGGGCGACTGGCTCCGTGACCGTCTGGACGCCGTCCGCAAACCTCGCCTGCGCCGCCCGGGCGCCCGGGAAAAAGTTCGGTATCTGCAATGGCACGCCGGGGACAACAAGGCCCTGGCCGCGGAAGCCCTCCGGTTTCGCAACGGATGGCCGGCGGGGAGTCGCGGCCGGAGCGGCCGGATCAAAGCGGTGGCCTGCGGTGTGTTCCTGGCGACGGTTCTCGGAGCGGTCACCTGGTTTGGAAGCGAGGCGCCCTACGCCGTGCCCGCGGGAAAGCCGGAACTGCTGGTTTCGTTTCACCACGGCGGAGAACGCCTGCCGGCCGACCGGGCGGTCGCCGAAGAACAACAGTCGGGCCGCGCGGTCCATATGCGGGCCGGTCCGGAGGTGGCCGGACCGCGCGCGCCGGTCCGGCTGCGCCTGACGGTGGACGGGGAAGTCTTGTTGGACCGGGAGTTCGAGCCGAGAGGCTTGCGTCATGACGGCCCGAGTACGGCTCTAGAGCGCCTGACCCTGAATCCGGGAGAGCGTATCATTCACGCCCGGCTCAATGATTCGCCCGAGGAGGGCGTGTGGACCCACGAGTGGCGGGAAACGCTCACGATCGATTCACGTGACCGCCGCGTTCTCCTGTTTCAAGGCGATTCGGGATTCACCCTCCATTGAAGCAAGGCCTGTTCATTTGACGGCTGCAGGCAGCATGAAAAGGCATTTGAAATCGAAAATTTGAGATTTGAGATGAAATCAAGTGAGAGCCATTCGGCTTTGGCGCGTTTACCGAGAAACCACGGCAATATGTTGGGATTGCTGACCGGTAAAGGATGTCACGCGGAGTCACGGAGATAACGGAGGCTGGTCCGGTTGAACCCTCCGTGTGCCCGATCTTCCGCGCGGATCAGTCAACCGCCAGTACGACCACCGACTTGGCCGGAAGGGTGACTCGGAGCTGACCTTCCTTAAAGGCGGCGCCGTCGAATGGCGCGGGCAGGATGTTGTCCGGTCGGTCGAAGGTGTTGTGGTCGGCGAGGCCCTCGGAAGTGAGAATCCGCCCGGAAACCTTCGACACCTCGGATCCCTGGAGGTCGATGGTGACCTCGGACGACGCGCGCGGATCGATATTGACCAGTGAAATGTGAATCGTGCCCCGGTCGTTTCGCGAGGCGCCGGCGTCGATTCGGATGCGGGCCTGTTTGGTTTCTTCTGAGGTCATGGTCGATATGGTTTGATGATACTAAGTCGGGTGATCGCTAAAAACCCGCACATTAGTCCCTTATTTCTGAAATCTTGCGCGAAACGCGCAAAATATTTCAAAAGGTGCTCCCATCGTAGCGCGCCGCTTCAGCCAGCGCCCGTCCGCCTCTTCGGGCTCACGGAACTGCGCTG